>JBIJCS010000277.1:0-6615 GCA_044344575.1 Pirellula sp.
CATTCCACATGTCCCCGTAATCAACTTTGCAACAGGTAACCCGATGCTTGTCTCCTCTCTGCGTGGAGATACCCGCACTGTCGTAGGCTTGGATTGGCGAGTCCCTCTCGATGTGGGTTGGGATATGGCAGGTGCCGACCGTGCTGTCCAAGGCAATCTCGATCCGACCGTTTTGTTCAGCGATCTGGCCACGATCAAACGGCATACGCAAACCGTCCTAGCACAAGCCAACGGGCGGCCAGGACATATCTTTAACGTCGGTCATGGCATCCTTCCAGGGACTCCGGTCGACCATGTCATCGCACTGGTAGATATGGTTCACGAACTGACCGACCGACGGTAACGTCCACCGTCATTCCACCCGACAAGCCCAAACGAAACACTGGATGTTACGCCGCCCGACGCTGCGCGGCTTGAGGTAGCAAACCATCGGAATGCAATAAACCATCCTCAACCGGCGTTAACTCCAATTTGCTCCGACGACGCATCTCCAGACGAGGCTCAAGCTCCCTTAGAATGGTTCGAGCCGCTATATCACTCGCTCCCGTCTTGGCAACTTGACGCGACAACTCACACAACCGCTGCCGCTGCAACTTGCGATATTGCGGATCTCCCAACAAACGAACCATCTCCTGCGTTACAGCCTCCACCGACTTGATCGCAGACCGCGATTGAATCGATCCATGCGATAAAAACTCCGCCATCAACGGCGCTTGAGCAATCAAATTCGGTAGCGACATGTACGGACACTTCACAAGCGTCTTTCCAATCGCATACGTCGTGTTGCTCACGTGATACATCACCGCAGCAGGCTTGCCTCTGGCCATCACCTCCAACGAGACCGAACCACTCTTCATCAACGTGCAATCACTCAACTCCAAAATCTCACTCGTCTTGCCAGAAAAAATATGGATCGGCAAACTCTGGTCCGAAGCCGTCATCTGCGAACGACACCACAGTGCATGCGAGTCCTTGAGCGTCGCTACCAAAAACTCGACCTCCGGAAACTCATGCGCTAACTGTCGAAGTATCTGCAATTGCATCGGCCACATACGATGCACCTCGTGCTCCCGAGAACCAGGCAACACGGCAACTTGTAAGCGATTATTATTTCGCCACTGCGCCATGAACTTCGCATCCATCACGTGATTCGCAATCTCGTCAAAGAAGGGATGTCCTACAAGCGTCGTTGACATCCCCCTGGCTTCAAACCACTCTTGCTCAAAAGGCAAATTGCACAAAACACGATCCACATAACGACGCATCTTGCGTATCCGCCAACCACCCCATGCCCACAACTGAGGAGGTAAATAATAATAAACCGGCAAACCGTACTTCTTCGCCCGCTTCGCAATGTGCCAATTAAAACCTGGGAAATCGACCAACACCACTCCGTCAACTTCGCCACGCCGGAAACACCCCTCGGCAATGTCCGCAATCCGAAAAAACTCACGCAGCTTCGGCAATACCTCTGTGATCCCAACTACCGCCATACTGGTCAAATCAAAGTCCAAATCAAGACCCGCTTGAATCATCTTCGATCCACCAAAACCACGCACCCGCGTGCTCGGATCAAGTCGCCGCATGCATTGAATCAAATTCGATGCATGCAAGTCACCACTCGGCTCACCTACCGAAAAAAATATCCTCTGTCCCATAACGTTGTCGGCTGCGTCCTGCTGGGTCCCCAGTTCCCCATCGATGACCCGGTCGGGCTCCAACCCTCCCCCCACTAACTGGTTCATCGATTCCTCCAGAAACTCATTTCGGACAAACGCAGACGCAACTCCAAACGATAAAACAGAGATATACGGGAAACTAGGCAGACAAGGCAAGACGAAGGTCGGAATATAACGACTGCAACCCCCTTGCTATCCCATAACAAATGCTAGCAAAAACGCTTGCCAGCCCCGCGCCAAACCAATCTGCTACGTTTGCTGCTCAAGCAACCTTGCTAAGCGATAAAAATCACTCTTCGAATCGATAAATCGTACCTTGGTCACCAACGTCTCCGGATCAACCAACGTGTCAAATGGAACAAAACTCATCTCGAACTGACCACCCACCGAAACCATCACTCCATTGAGCTTCTCCTCAATCAGTGCCCGGTAAGCCCCTACACCAATCTGTGAGCCTAACATCACGTCAAAAGCCGTAGGCACACAACATCGAGACTCATATCCCATCTGCAATCCATTGATCTTACGCGTCTTGCCCGTCTTGGCCTTGTAAGCATCCGCTAAATACTTCGCAATCGTCTTGCCAATGTCCACGCTCGAAATCGCCATGTGTCCATGATCGTCCCGAGCTACACCTTGGATGTACGATTGCGGCAAAAACTCCGCTAACCCCTCTGCAATCACGATCACTCCATAATTGCGACCGAGCTTCTCCCGCGCAACCATCATCGATACCATCCTGTCGATCACCTTGTCCATCACCATCACCTTGCGAGTCTTCGACGTGCCATCCGCTAGCGTCACCGTCTCGCTCGTCGCCAACTCACCGACGATGTCCTCCACACTCATCACCATGCAAGCGTCCCCAGCAATCGCAGCGCCGTAAGCCAACCAACCCGCAGATCGACCCATCGCCTCCGCTACGAAATACGCTTGACCCGCCGAAGCGTCTCGATTGAGATTGCGGATCTCCCCAGCTAACACCTCCGCCGAACTGAAATACCCAAAAGTAAAATCGATCCCCGAGTAATCGTTGTCGATCGTCTTGGGCAAATGAATCACAGGCATCCGCTTCTCCCCAGCAGGCAATGTATCCTGATAGAGCTTCATCTTGTTGGCCGTCTTGAGCGTGTCATCCCCACCAATGCTCACCAACGCATCGACCCCTAGCGAACGCAACGCTTGATAACTGCGTTTCAACGCCGCTGTCTTCTCACTGTCCTTCAAATCCGCAGGACTCGTTACCGACTTCCCAGGATTGCTTCTCGCCGTCCCGATGCGAATTCCTGGCTCGGTTCGCATGAACTCCAAAGTCTCCAACGTGAATCGAATGTAATGCTTCCCCTCAACCAACGGCTTCGATGGATCAAAGTCAATCAAATTCGAATAACCATGCTTGATCCCCAATACCTCCACCCCAGCTTGCAGCAACGAAAACGCCGCAGAAGAAATCACTGAATTGGCAGCAGGAGCCGGTCCGCCCGCAAACAAAATCGCAACACGTTGGATCGCAGTCATAAATACAAATTCATTCAATAGAGACTTCAAACAAAATCGACGCCAAACCTACCAGCGCCGATTCCAAAACATATGTATGCCGTCGACTCTCAATGCCTAAAAGCTCTTGAGCTTGATATCCTTGAACTGAACCTTCATCGGAGGACCAGCATGCAATTGCAAAGCCAAAACACCCTCTGTCGCAGCCTTCGACGATTCGGAATCTTGTACCTCCGACATCAACTGATCATTGATGAAGTGCTGTACAGTCTTCCCCTTCGCAACAATTCGATAACGATTCCAATCTTCCCACTTGACCTGACTCAACAAAGCATCCGGGTCACCCGCCGAACCAACCTTGCTCTTCTTCCCTTCGCTATCAATCGCGATGATTTCACCACGCTCCGCTAGAATCCCTCGGCCGCGCTCCTCGTAATTGATGCCCATGTACCGCTTGCCCGCATCAATGTCCGCTTGATAACCCCCAACAATGAACTTCTCCTTGTCGAAAACCTTGCTGCGGTACTGGATTCCCGAATTGCCACCCATAATGCGAAACTCAAGCGTTAACTCAAAGTCCTTCACTGGCTTTTCGTAAACCAAAAATGTATTGTTCGGAATCGGTGCGTCTGCTTTATTTTCCCCCGTAATCGCTCCGTCCTGCACACTCCAATTCGCTGACAATCCCGACCATCCCTGCAAACTCTTGCCATCAAATAAACTGACCGCCTCAGCCGTAGCAACCACCTTGTCCTGCCCATGCACCAACGAAGGCGCCCCAGACTGGGCAAAGCCCAATACAAAACCTACCGCACCGACCGCAAATCGAACCGCTACGCTCGCACGGCCCCTAGAAATCGCTCGAATCTTCATGCTCTAAAAATCCTATACTGGTCCATGATGACTATGCATTCCCGTTAATCAGGAGTGCGGGAGAGGGTGAATCGCACTTTCGTCGCGCGGTCATCCGATACTGATAATACTTTAGCCGTTACACCAGACAACTCAATCACATCACCTGCAACTAGTAACCTTTCGGCATGATGCACTAGAAGCCCGGCTACTGTATCAACGTCCGCTTCTTCAAATTCGACCCCCAAACGGTTCTCTAACGCAGAAACCGCCGTCGATCCCAATACTAAATACGAATCCGGTCCGTCCGGCACAATCTCCGGCTCCTCCACGTCAAACTCGTCCGCTACGTCCCCAATAATCTCTTCCATGACATTTTCCAATGTCACAATGCCAATGATCATCCCATACTCGTCTACCACAAACGCCATGTGCTGATGCGTCCCCTGAAAATGACGCAGTAACTTACTGATCGGCATGTTCTCAGGCACCTTCTTCGGCGGACGCATCAAACTCGTCCACTGAAACCCAGCCTGGATATTCGCCCCCGTAATGTCCTTCACGTGCAAGACACCCAACACCGAATCCAGCGAACTGTCACACACCGGATAACGCGTGTGCTTCGTCCTGCGAATCATCGCTAACACCGCGTCCGTTTCGTCGTTGATGTCGATAAAGTCAACATCATTTCTCGGAACCATGATCCGTCGACAGATCAAGTCGTCGAACTCGAACACCGCATTGATCAAACTGTGCTCACTTCGCGTCAAATTCCCATGCACATGCGCCTCACGCAATAACGCCCGTATCTCCTCTTCCGTATAAGGAATCGCACTCTTGTTCTTCTCCGTCGCCCCCAATAACTTGAGCAACCCATCCGTAGATACACTCAAAACAAACATCAATGGATACGTCATTAAGTAGAAAATCTTCAGCGGCAATGCGCAAGCCAACAACAAACCCTCAGGCTTGCGAATCGCAAATACCTTCGGCGCCTGCTCGCCGATCACCAAGTGCAACGCTGTCACCACCGTGAACGAAATCGCAAAAGCAACCCCATGCACCACCGCCTCTGACTCAACACCCAACCACCGCAATACCGGTTCCACAAAATGCGCAAAGGCCGGCTCGCCAATCGCACCCAACGCCAAACTGGCCATGGTTATTCCCAACTGACATGCCGATAAGGAATGCTCTAAGCGCTGCGCAAGCCATCGCGCGGTCTTCGCAAACGGCCGCCCTTCGCTGACCATGTGCTCGATTCGGCTAAGCCGAATTTTCACCAATGCAAATTCCGCAGCAACAAAAAAGCCATTGAGTAAAACCAAAAACAAAGCCGTAAGGATCTTCGTGAGATCCGAGAATTCAGGCATCGCGTTGAAAAAACTTCTCCTAAGTAACACTCGAACTCGTGCGGATATGCATCCGCCACACCCCCCGAACCCTCGAAGATGCTTCCCTATTGTAACCGATTCAAAACAATCCGTTGGAGTTCTTCCCCTTTAGGTTCTCAGCTAGTTCGAGGAATCCGCACGCCCTCCCGCTCTCCCAACGAAAAACCGGTCATTTTGTCCCAATCCCCCCCGGCTTCACTCCCCTCGAACCTCCCGAATCCTTCCCATCTGCTCACGGACTCCTTGCAAAACATACTCCCAATCCATCGCAGGTCCCGGGTCAGACTTGTTCCCCTGCACATGGTAATGCCCCAAAATACCCGAAAACGACGCCCACTGCTCATCCGTAAGCGTTCTGTCCATCGGCTTGCCATCCGGCATCCTCGGCATCTGTGGCTTGAGCTTCGGAAAAATGTCGCACAACGCCGCACTCAACTTGATCAACGCTTCATACTGCTGCGGCGTGTAATCGTACTGCACATACACTACATCTCGCGTCTTTCCCACCACAGGTACCTCGCGCCTCGGACGCAAAGTCTTCCCCATGAACCTCTCTTGTCCTCGCACCCGCCCCGGAAAAATCAAATAAGCCCCCTCCTGATCCCTTCCATACCACTGCTCAAATGGATTCTTCTCGCCCTCAGGATAAGCCCCAATGTTGGCGATCTCTATCCCAATACTCCGATCATTGCTCTTGGTCGCATGCCAAGCTCGCTCCTTGACGTCAAGAGTCTGATAAATCGTCCCATCGACATCCAACATGAAGTGAACACTCAAACCCCTAATGTCATGCAAAACAAAAAAACACTGTGCACTGGTACCACATACATCATAGTGCAATACAAATTGATCTACCTTCTCCCTCAACAAATCCAATGTCCAACCCCCACCCCGCACTTGCTCCAACTCCTCGGAAGTAAAACTCTCAGTTGCCGTCGATCCAAAACGTAACCCATACCGATCCGGACTAAACTCCTGCGGCTTGGTCACAAAATCTAACTTCCCCGCTTGCATCTCCTCCGCTGTACTCTTCCAGTCACGCTTGTCAAAAGGTGCAAAACGCCGCGTCGTGCGATAGGCATCAAAACCACCTTGATCCATCCACAAAACCACAGGTGTTCCAATTCGATACAACTGCCCACACACCATGATCTCATCCCCATGACGCTTCTGAAATCCTAACTTAGGAGTTG
>JBIJCS010000278.1:0-6602 GCA_044344575.1 Pirellula sp.
CCGCTGTTGCGGCGTTGGATAGTGCCAGCGGAGACTTGCTTTGGAAGTGCGGAGCAGGGCATGCTGGGTATTCGTCCCCAATCCTTTGCAACCTAGGGGGTGTGCCCCAAGTGGTTTCAGTCACGGGTACTGCGGTGATAGGAATCAATCCTACGGATGGAAAGATGTTATGGAGCTACCCGTTTGAAACCGACTATGGATGCAATACCGCGTCGCCGGTATTGATCGATGGAGGCGTATTTGTATCTGCAGGCGAGAACCATGGCTCGGTTCTTCTGGATATCAAGCAACAAGCAGGAAAATACACTCCGACCGAGCGATGGAAATCGCTTGATACCAAGAGCGTCATGCGAAATGAGTGGCAGACTTCGATCGTGCTCGACGATTACCTTTACGGTTTTGACAATGTTGGTGCCGCTGGCCCCATTACTCACTTCGCATGCATTGAATCCAAGACAGGAAAGGCAGTTTGGCAGAAGACGCGATTTGGCAAGGGGAACATGGTCTATGCCGATGGCAAATTCTGGATAACCACAATCGAAGGAGAGGTCGTCATTGCTCGCGCAGACAAAACAGGGTTTCAGGAACTTAGCCGCACGATGCTCGTCGGAAAGAATCGCCAAGCGATTTCTATAGCAGATGGGTACGGTTACCTGCGGGACGACAACGAAGTCGTTTGCATCGATCTCAAAGGCAAGTAAGTTTCACTTGCTTTTCGCCAATGGTTTTGCGACCGTTGCTTGTTGAATTCTTATTGTGTAGCGAGTTTCTGAAATGCGAGTCGAAGATCCGATGCGTCAGCATTCGGAAAATTGGCTCGCTGCACAAAGAGTAAGTACGCACGACCTCGAACCGGGTCAATCCAAGCTTGTGTACCGTAAGCACCACCGTGACCATAGGTTCCCTTGGAAAGCATCGCCGTTGGGCCTTGTGGATCCTGTACTACACAACAGCCGATCCCCCAAGCGTTACCGTTCGTAAAGCCGGTAGTCAAACTACCGGTTGTCGGAGTTGCTAATGCATGGACCGATGATTCGCTGAGCAAGCGTTTTCCGGACCATGAACCATTCGATAAAAGCATCTGACAAATTCTTCCGTAATCGCCCGGAGTTGAGAAAAGCCCACCGTTGGCTGCTGGGAGACGATTCTTGTCCGTCGGTTCCTTTCCTGCCAACAGAAAAATGGGGGACTCCTTGAGTTCCCCCTCGGCGGTGCGCGTATAGCTTTTTGCTAGCCGCGTGTTTTGCATTGCGCTCAAGTAGAAAGTGGTGTCGGTAAGCTCAAGAGGCTCGCAGAGACGTTTCTGAACGAAGGTGTCAAAAGTCATCTGTGACACGACCTCCACAATTCTTGCTGCAGTATTGATCCCTGTTTGACTGTACTGCCATTTAGTTCCCGGTGAAAAGTGAACCGGTAATGCTGCATATTTTTCTGCAGCCTCCGATAGTGAAGTGTCCGAATACGGAGCTGGCAACTCTCGCATACCACTGGTGTGATTGAGTGTCTGAAGAATACTGATGCTAACCGACTCGCCTGATTCGGTTTTCATTCCTCTCATCTCGGGTAAGTACTTCGCAATCGGATCATCGAGAGACAATTTTCCTTCATCCACAAGCATCATCACACAGATCGCAGTGATGGGTTTAGACATCGAAGCGATCCAGAACAAGTTTTCTGGCGATAGCGTTTCTTTGGTTTCAAGGTTCGCAAAACCGGCAGAAGCAACCTGCAATACTCGCTCTTTGTCGACAACCATTGCCACAGCACCAGGAATTTCTTTCTGCGTGACGAAACCTTGAATCGCATCTCGGATTTTTGAGTTGAGCGTGTCCTCTTGAGCACGTACTAGAGCACGTCCCAGCGAGCAGAACGCAAGCGACCCGCATACCGCTTGAAACATCGCTGTGCGCCGAGGAATTATTTGACTGGAGTGTGCGTCGATCGACATGGCTTGTGCTCGTAAAAGACGAAAGAGGAAATCGGTAGGCAGACTATAGGGGGATTGCGGATTATAAACTTCAAAATGATCGGGTGCGAAGCGAAAGGCCAGGGAAGCGACTCCTGAAACACAATTATGTATCAGCTTTCTTCCTGAGATCATGTGCCCATGGTTGAAATCGCGAGGCGTTTTTGGAGGAGTTTTGTTTTTTGAGAGCAGGTGGCGATGTTCGGGTGTACAATGCAGGGGTGTAACCACGTTCCCTAAAACGTAACATTTTGTTTGAGTCTTACATCATGTACACATCGACTACGAGATTGGTGTCTGCAAGTTTCCGGTAGTTGCAATACATGGTCGGATATAGAAGAGTATTATCCAATTCAAGTCTTGTGAACCTGATCCCCTTCGGTCGAATGCTTGTGCAATCCAGACAACAGACGCTACGGCTTCTTGCTATGTTGATTTCGCTGCTGCAATGCTGCTGTTTGGTGTTGCTTTTCAACATTTGCGCTGTTGGCGTTGAACCTCCCGAGGACGTTTTTTCGGATGAGCAACTCGCGTTTTTTGAGAATCGTATTCGTCCCCTTTTAGCCGAGCATTGTTTCGAATGCCACAGTGGGAACTCTGCGACGATTCAGGCCAAACTGCGACTAGACCATCGTTCGTACGCAATTCAAGGTGGAGAATCCGGCGCTGCAGTGGTTCCAGGAAAGCCCGAGGAAAGCTTGGTCCTTGCGGCTGTCCGTTGGAAAGGCTTGGAAATGCCTCCCGATCGGAAGCTTAGCAACGAGCAAGTAGCAGACTTGGCCCGTTGGATTGAATCGGGGGCAGCTTGGCCTACCGATCAAAGTTTGGATCCCGCCGATAACAAATCAGGGAAACCTTCTGCCGGATATGATTGGCAGAAATGGCGAACTGAGCACTGGGCATTTCAACCGATCGAAAACCCACAACCTCCCGCAGTTCGCGATCGATCATGGATTAAAACTCCGGTCGATCAATTCATCTTAGAGGGGCTTGAGTCGAACGGTTTGCAACCATCTAAGGCTGCTGATGCAAGAGTTCTTCTTCGGCGAATGTACTTGGATTTGACCGGATTGCCCCCGACCAATGAAGCCGTAGTTGCATTCGAGCAAACTTATTCTGCGAATCCAACAAAGGCAGTCTCGGAAGTCCTCGATACCCTCCTAGCTTCTCGGCATTATGGGGAGCGTTGGGCAAGGCATTGGTTAGATGTGGCTCGCTACAGCGAAGGATTTGGCGGATTCCTGGATAACGCAGGCTACGATCATGCTTGGCGTTATCGAGATTGGGTCGTGGATGCCTTGTGCAAGGATATGCCTTGGGACGACTTTCTTCGATTTCAAATCGCTGGTGATTTAGTCGGAGAAAAGTCCGATGCGATTGCTACGGGGTTCTTATCGCTAGGACCAACGTATATCAGCGATGGAGGGGATCCAGACAGTACCGCCCAAGCGCGCGCTGAGACGCTATCTGATCGTATAGATACGCTCAGCCAAGGGATGCTTGGATTGACGGTAGCATGTGCTAGGTGTCACGATCACAAGTTCGATCCGTTACCTCAAGAAGATTACTACTCGCTAGCAGGAATTTTCAACAATAGCGCAACGCAGGAAATTGCGTTAGAGTCTGATGCGGTAGTCACTGCATACCATCAGCATCAAGGGATGATCCAAGCACAAGAAAAAGGATTAGAGGAAGCGAGAAGAGAGCTTCGTGAAAGTACGGACGAAGAGAAGAAAAAGCAGATCGCAGATCGAATCCAAGTTCAAGAATCGCAGCTTAACGAACTGAGGAAATCTGCGCCAGTGGCGTATGGGAAAGCTCACGCACTCCATGATACTGGAGCCGCCGACATGACGGTAGCCATTCGTGGGAACTTGCTCAAGCCAGGGCCGGTGGTCGCAAGGCGATTCCTTCGAATTCTCGAAGGTGATGATCGTACCGCTTACTCGGATGGGAGTGGGCGTCGGCAATTATCCGAAGCGATCGTTGCACCTGCAAATCCACTGACGCTGCGAGTATTCGTCAATCGAATTTGGATGCACCATTTCGGTCAGGGGCTCGTTAGGACCCCGAATAATTTTGGAGTATTGGGAGAGAAACCTACCCATCCTCTCCTGTTGGATTGGTTGGCATCGAGTTTGAAGCAGACAGGATCGATCAAAGAATTGCATCGAACGATCATGATGTCTTCGGCCTATCAAATGTCGAGCGAAATGATTGAGTCAAATGATGCGAAAGATGCCGATAACCGTTTCGTCTGGCGTTTTAATCCACGGCGGATGGAAGCAGAAGTCTGGCGCGATACTTTACTGAGTGTTACCGGTGAGATTGACTTGGCTACGGGTGGGCCGCCGACCGACAATATAGAGAGTCGGCGGCGAACCCTCTATTTCAAGGTCAGCCGGAATGGCGATGTTTTTCCTACCGATGAATTCCTGAGACTTTTTGATTTCCCCCTCATGCGTTCTTCAGTTGCAAAACGCCCTACAAGTATCGTGCCTCAGCAATATTTGTTTCTGTTGAACAGTAACTTTATGCAGCAGCGAGCTATCGCATTTTCCGATCTGCTACTGCGTGAAGCAAATACCGACGCCGATCGTATCGCACTGGCCTATCGAATACTTTACCAACGTCAAGTCACCGAAAAGGAACTGGCACTTGGGCAGGCGTATTTGACGTTTGCTCAAAGTGATCCCGAACGGAAAAAGCTTTGGGAGCAATATAGTCAAGTATTATTAGGCTCCAATGAGTTGATGTATTTGCCTTAGTCACATCCTTGGTACGGGGAGTACCGTCACATGTTTCATCGAAACCCATTTCCAACGACATCTCGACGTCAGATGCTATCTCGCATCGGTGCTGGATTTGGAACGTTGGGATTGGCGAGCATCCTGGCAGAAAAAGCTTTGGCAACACCTGTTGTAGTAACCCCTGATGCTGTTTTTGGCACGATTCCGCATTTTGCTCCAAAAGCGAAACATGTGATCCAACTCTTTATGCCCGGCGGGCCTTCGCAAGTCGATACGTTCGATTACAAGCCAGCGATTGCGAATTACGCAGGGCAACGACCGGAGTCGGTCGATCGCAAATCCTTGAGAAACACCAAAAACGGGTTGATGCCGTCTCCTTTCTCCTTCAAGCAGTATGGGAATTGCGGCAAGTGGGTAAGCGACATTTTTCCGAAGGTGGGAGAATGCGTGGATGATATCTGTTTTATCCATTCGATGCATACCGATATTCCTGAGCATGCCGGTGCAATCATGATGATGAACGTTGGGCATCTGCAGCCCAACCGACCTAGCATGGGAGCATGGATGGTGTATGGCCTAGGCTCGGAGAATGAAAATCTACCCGGTTTTATTGCGATGAGTCCTTACGCGCAGCCACGCGGGACTTTGGCAAATTGGGGGAATGCTTTCTTGCCGGGATCCTTCGCAGGAACTTATATCAATATTCACGACATGCGAGTGGATAGCGTGCTGAAAAACCTTAAAAACAACAAGCTCAGTACAGAAGAGCAAAGGCGACAAATCGATCTGCTCGCCCAATTGAATCAGTTCCATTTACAACAACAAAAGGGTGATGACCAACTTGAAACTAGTCTGAAAACGATGGAGATGGCCTTCCGGATGCAAATGGCTGTCCCTGAAGCTTTTGATGTAGATAAAGAAACTCCAGAGACGTTAGAGCTCTACGGGAAAAGTGAATTTGCAAAAGGGTGTTTGCTTGCACGTCGATTGATTGAACGCGGCGTTCGATGTGTTCAGTTGTCCCACTCCATCGACGGCTATGATATCGCTTGGGATACCGGTCATGACGATATTGCAGGGGGGCACAAGCGGTTGGCGGATGCCTGTGACCAAGGTATCGCAGCGTTGTTGATAGACTTAAAGCGACGAGGCTTGCTTGATGAAACCTTAGTGATTTGGGGTGGGGAGTTTGGACGTGCACCAACCTCCGAAGGGCAGAAGGGACGCGACCATGACCATTACGGATTTACCGTTTGGATGGCAGGTGGCGGGGTTCGAGGTGGAATGAGCTACGGTGCGACTGACGAATTCGGACTATCGGCTATCGAAAATCGAGTGCATGTTCACGATCTGCACGCAACAATCCTGCACTTGATGGGGATCGATCATGAACGATTGACTTATCGACATAGTGGGCGAGATTATCGATTGACGGACGTTTCCGGAAAAGTGATCCACGATATCATCGTCTAGATCATTATTCGCCCCGGCAATCCATTCGCCATTGCACACTCCCTCAAGACCCCTGATACTTCATGCCATCTTGCGATTTACAAACGTCGAATTGTTGTTTCCCTTCGGTCGGTAGGCTGCACAAGCATCTTTGGTGCTACTCGGTAGTTGCGGTTTTTGTGCTGTTTGTAGCTGGTTCCACGAGTATCTCTAATGCCCAAGACACACAGTCGTTTCCTAAACCTGAATCGATCAAGGGACTTCAGGTTCAGATGGTCGACGATGCAATCAAATTAGGGGTGCGCCACGGTGCGATCAATTTTGCTCTCAATGGTATGTATGCGACGGAAAGTCAACCTGACGCATCGAAATGGGAAAGCGGCGGCAAGACCTATTTTTTCTCCACACGTTACCTCGCGAATATCGATCGACAG
>JBIJCS010000280.1:0-6592 GCA_044344575.1 Pirellula sp.
CAAGCGAATCAAATACAAAGCTGGATTCTCTGGTGAGTACTCCATCCGCCCAGGTGATCAATTCGCTTACACCATCCGCACTCCCAATGGAATCGCCTCACAAGCAATTGTGACTGTCATCCATGACGGTCCCGCGTAACTTTCGGCTCCATCACTATACAACCTATCGACAGGCACTCTCTGCCCACTCTCTGCCCACTCTCTGTCCACTCTCTGTCCACTCTCTGTCCACTCTCTGTCCACTCTCTGTCTACTCTCTGTCTACCCTCTGTGGTCTCCGTGGCTCTGTGTTTCAAAACTCTCTGTGTTTCAAAATTCCCTGTGTTTCAATATTCCCTATTTCTTTATTTCTGTGCCGCGCGAGAAGGGGGACGCAATGTCCCCCCGCCCGCACCCACCACATAAACACTACGCGTTTACTTTCTGCCGCCCACGATACGCCATCCCCAACACCCCCAACCCAAAAATCACCATCGATGTCGGCTCAGGGACTTCGCCACCGCCACCGCCACCGCCGCCACCGCCGCCACCCCCGCCGAACGTTGGGGTAACAACCGCAACCCGAAACCCTCTGTTGACTTCCTCAGCACCAGGTGCAAACGAACCGTTTCGGTTGGATCCCAATTGAGCAACTCCAGCAGTTGTCAACGCAGTTCCCCAAAAGCCACCACGTGCCATCCGATTTGCCCCTGGGTTGGTGTTGTACTCTTCAAGTGTCGTAAATGTGGAACTTTCCTGCCATTCCTGTACGTTACCCGCAAGCCCCATCACACCGTAAGGACTAAGCCCCCCCGCTTGATCGATATCGGCCGGCACCCCTTGAAGCCCAACTTGATTATAGACCACCGTTCCAGCCGCAGTACCCGATGCGACCGCAGTAGGTGCGGAATCACTCCCAGTCGGATAGCGTGTGTAAAGACCACTGGTAGGATTGTAAAAAGCAGCCTTATACCATTCGTTATAGGTCGGCAATACATAAGCCGCCCGCTTGCTTCGGAAAGGATTCGTCGCGTCGTAATCCAAAGTGTCCGATGCACTCCACACGGATATGTTATCGTTGACACCATTGGTCACATATTTATAAGCTGCAAATCCCCCCGTACTGGTGTTAAGCCAATTAACAAACCGGGCTGCTTCATTCCACGAAATACTCGTCGCTGGCTTGTTCAAGCCGCGCGAACCCATCGTAATCTGCATCGATGGATTGAGCGCGTTGTACTTCGCAATCATACCCTCGCTCACTTCGTACTTGTTCATCTCATAACTATAAGCAACACTCCCAGAAGCAGCAGGAGTTCCCGTTGTATCCGCCGCATTGCCCGGATTGCCAATGGTGACAAATTCCATATTGAACGAATTGGATCCCGAACCAAACGTCACCGTCCCGGCTTGGCTTGCAGAGTCCAAACCCATCGCAGTAACAACCACTCCAGTAAGTAGACCCAATGGCCTAAGACACGAATTCCGACCGAACCCTAAAAACTGAAAGACCATCTTGTGCTCGCCCCCAATAAAATCGCATACGGCCCCATCCTTGCCACAATCACGACGCATCCCTACATTCCCTAGAACCCCTTTCATCCGAACCTCGGTTCCCGTAAAACGATCAGAACGACTTGGGTAATGCCCCGAAACCACTTCACCACGACTCCTTCACCAAACTGAACACAGTGAACACTCTCATCCGCTTGGCCATCATCCTGGTTGCTTCCCTCTACCCCAATCACTCCGTCGCGCAGTCCAAGTTCCAACTAACCTACCAACCTGCACCAGTGGACAACCCTCTAAAAGGTCTTGTCCCCTACCAAGCCGACGTGCGAAGTCGCTTCCCTCACTCCCTGGAATTCAATTACATTCCCTACTCCGCCCTCGTCAAAGACTACGACGTCTACGACTGGCAACCCCTCGAACAACTCCTCAACGATGTCGCTAGCCGAGGCCACCAAGCCGTCATACGCATCTTCTTGGAGTATCCCGACAAGTCCGGTATCATCCCTCCGTTTCTCCTAAACTCGGGTCTGAAAGTCCACCGCTACCTCAATACCAACACCCAACCCTTTCCTCCTGCCCAAGTCGAAACGCCCGATTACGAAGATGCAAATCTGCGCAAGTCCCTCAAGAACTTCATCGCGGCCTTCGGAAAAAAATATGATGGCGATCCCCGATTGGGCTTCATCACCGCCGGCTTACTGGGGACCTGGGGCGAATGGCATACCTACCCCCGAGAAGAACTCTTTGCGAGTAAAACCGTTCAAAATGAAGTTCTCTCCGCTTACGAAGCCGCATTCAAAATCACCCCAGTCCTTCTGCGTTACCCGGCAGGCAAGAACGATGAACAAAAGGCCCCCAATGCAACTCGCAATTTCGGATATCACGACGATTCCTTCGCTTGGGCTACCCTGCACACCGGCAAAAAGGACGAAGAATGGTTCTTCCTCTCCGCCCTAAAACAAGCGGGAAAACCCGCTGAAGAGAAATGGAAAACCCACCCCATCGGTGGCGAAATTCGCCCAGAAGCCTGGAAAATTGTCTTCGACCCCCACCCTTCGAATCCGCAAGTCCAAGACTTCCAACGCTGCGTCCAAGAAACTCACGTCAGTTGGTTGATGGATAGTGGAATGTTCGAAAAGAAACAACCTCCCGATCGTATCAACCGAGCGATCGACCAAGTGCGTAAAATGGGATACGAATTTCATCTACCCTTCGCAACTCTACAAGTCGCTACTACAAATACCCCAAAGACCGATTCGCACACGCTCAAGATCGAAGTCAACGTCGAGAATCGTGGGGTCGCACCCTTTTATTATCCCTGGAAAACCGAATATGCCCTGCTCGACGCAACAACCAACCAACCTGTGACAACGCTCCAAGGTACCGGGCTGCTCACGGGACTACTACCCGAATCACCCGCCAGAGTTTGGAAGGAATCCTTTGAACTCAAAGGAATACCCTCCGGTGATTACACCATTGCCACCCGAGTCCCAAATCCGCTCGCAAAAGGAAACCCCGTCCGATTCGCAAATAAAGAACAAGACCGCGATGCCCCAACTTGGTGCTCGTTGGGAACCATCGCCCTCCCAACCCTCGAATAACCCTTCGAAACTCTTCATCACTCTTAACTTCATATCTCGTAACTTCACTCGCTCCACTCCCGATCCGAACTATCCAAGTGAATACTTGCAAACAACCTCGCACTGTAGCCAACTCTCAGCGTGAGGACTCTTCTAGATGCCAAAAGGGGAAAGTAGCACGCAGTGACAAAACCAACTCCGAGACAATGGCGAATTTCTCGCCACCCCGCAAACTACCGATTTGCCTTCACCATCGTCCACGACGCTGATTCAGCTTACAGCAAACGACTCGAACCACTCTTCGATGTCTTCACACAACTCGGTCTGCGTTTGACCGTTTCTGCATTCGCATTTTGGGCCACATGGGCTCGCCAAGGAGCCATTTGGAACGAATGGAAAAACCCCGACGGCACCATTCCCCTCCATAATCCAAAGTCCGTTCCGTTATGCGATCCGAACGAATTGGATTTCTACCGCACTCTGCAATCCGCAGGTCACGAAATCGCTCTGCACTCCCCTAGCGAAACGTCAAATACCCGCGAAGAAGTGATCGCAGCGTTTTCCGAATTTCAAACATGGTTCGGTCACCCAATACGCGTCTACGTCGAACACGCGTCTCGCTCCAATAAAGAAACCCTTAGCAATGAAGGTGCAAAAGAAGATAGCCCCCACTACTGCTTGGATCTCCTGAAAACCTATGCTCCCTGGATCTGGGTCGATCGAATCGGTGCTCTACGCCAAACCAACGACCATAAAGAATTCGAACTGCTACCAACCGACTCCCTGGCGAATTCCCACGCTGAATCTGTCTATGGTTTGCCCAAAACCTTCCGCCGAACCGGTCGATGGAACGCTCCTGGAGGAGATGGGTTTCTGGAATGCTATACCCCAAATGCAATCCACCAACTCGAATGTGATGAAGGAACAGCCCTCGTCTACACTCACCTGGACTATGGCTGGTTAGACCCATCTACAAATGCAATGAGATCGGACATCCGACAACGCCTCGAGTCGATCGCCTCACGCCCTGGATGGTTCGCCCCCGCTAGCGTGATCCTCGATCGCGCACTGGCCGTTAGCCAAGTGACCATTCAAGAATCCGATCGATCGATCCACCTAGTCAATCACGGGACGCAATGCATCGACGATGGATTACTCATCGATGCTGACAACTCAATACGCATCCCGTTCGGGCGATTAGAACCGCATAGCTCACGAACCATTCCACTACCCACTGACTCGGCAAGGATTTAGTTCTTCCGCAATCAACTAGTTCTTCGGACGATTGCGGATCCGGAACATCTCTTGGTACGGCAATACAATCCCACCATCGATCGACAACGTCGAACCGGTAATGTAATCACTGCGCGGATCGCACAAAAACACCACCCCATGCGCAATATCCTCAGGCTTAGCCAAACGCCCCCAAGGCAAATTGCCCCCATGCTGCTGCAATTCATCCTCAAAGAAAAATTTCCGCTCTCCCGGTGTATCCGTCCAACCCGGATGCACGATGTTCACCCGAATCCGAAACTCCGATAACTCAACCGCAGCAGTCCTAGCCAATTGATCCAACGCGGCCTTCGCCATATTGTAAGCCGTCGCGCCAGGAATCGACTTGTAAGCATGCGGCGAGGAAATAAACACCATGTTTCCCTGGACCTTGTTCTCGATCATCTGGTTCGCCACCGCCCGCGCCAAATAAAACGGACCCCACATGCAAACATCAATCGTCTTGCGAAACCCAGCCATGTCGGCCTGATAAAACAACTCGCGATCGCTATAAGCCGCATTCGAGACCAAAATCGATACTGGCCCCAATGCATCCTTGCACTTGCCAACCATCTCCTCGACCAACTTCTGATCCGATACGTCCCCCACCAACGCAATCGACTTGCGACCCATCCCCCGAATCGCTTCCACCGTCTCTGCTGGATCCCGAAGGTCATTGACCGCAACATCCGCTCCCGCCGCAGCCAACGCCTTGGCAATCGCAGCCCCAATCCCTCGCGCCGCACCAGATACCAACGCCGTTTGGCCAGACAAGGTTTGTGGAATACTCGGTTCGCTAGGGTGAGAATTCGCAGCAGAACTCATGGCAATCTTTATCCTAAATGTCAAAGTGAAACAAACGTCGCTTAGCTTACGACTCTCTCAAGCCGCAACGCTCCAAACGACCGCTGAACTACTCCGCATTGGATACTAGATGCGCCATTCGATCAACCAGAAACCGCAAACCCCTCAACCCGAAAAAAACCTCGCTCAACTTCCCTAATTATCCACCATCTCCAACTTAATCCCCACCTCCGACTTAATCTCCGTCTCCGCCGCCGCCATCTCCGCCGCTGAGCTCACCCGAGCGACCTCCACCCTGCATCTGACCGGCACTAGCATCAAATCCCTGCTGAATCACTTGCCCACCAGCTCCCGGGCTCAATCTCACATTTTGCGGATTCTTGCCGTTCGGATTCATCCCCTGATTCTGTCGCAACAATCCCTTCAACGCCTTCTCTAAAGCCACCGTACTCGCACCGTTGACCTTCACCACCTCAACCTGCTCCGAACGCTTCGCCTTCTGATCCAACTCCTCGATCAACTCACAAATCAACTTGAGCAAGTCCTCCCCCTTCGCGGAGACGATGATCGTATTCGTTACACTGTCGACTCCCAACGATAACCGACCCGTAAACTCGAAGTTCATCCCACCATCACTGATGCTGTCTCGCGATCGCTGCTTCGGCTCGCGACTCGCTCCAGAACCACCCCCGCCAGCTCCTCCACCCTCTCGCCCCCCTTGCTCCAACGCTTTATCGTTCGAACTGAGCAAATCTCGAAACGCATCCTTGATCGCATCGACGATCGTCTGCGCCTTGGAATACTCCACCTTGACCGTCCTCGAATAACGCAACCCCTGCTTGTCTTCTTCAACCGGCTGATCCCATAGGTCGATCAATCGACGTATCGTCTCGAGCTGTGCAGGGCTCGCCCCAGATACCAACAACGTTCCATTATCCGAATCCGACATGAATTTCAACTTCCGCTTCTTACCCAACTGCGGACCGTCATACTCCTGCTTCGGTGGCTCCATATCAAACAAATACCGAAAGATCGTATCGTTTGAACCCTTCTTCTCTTTCCCATCCTCCTTGAAATAGTCTTCCAAATTCATTTT
Organism: Pirellula sp.; assembly: GCA_044344575.1. Taxonomy (GTDB): domain Bacteria; phylum Planctomycetota; class Planctomycetia; order Pirellulales; family Pirellulaceae; genus JBKCUI01. Next base: position 6,244 of record JBIJCS010000280.1, read on the forward strand.
GATCCAATACGGCCGAGCGTACTTGATCTTAAATACCCTGTACTCCTGCTCAGGAGGTGCATTGGCAATCATCCACTCCTCAACTTGATCCAACGCTCGCGTATCCTCAGACTTGAGCACCAAATTCCCCTGCGGATCGAGCTGCACCACAATTCTACGCTTCGCCCCAGATGGCACCTTGGCCTCTTCGCCCGCCGCAAGACCTTCCCCAGGAATCTGCTGTTCCGAAGATACCAATCTACCCTGCGGCAACCCCTGACGTGTTTCCCCCAACGTTGCACCCTCCGCTCCCTTGACAGGTACAACCGGTTCTTCAGGGACGGTTTTACTAGGCACCGGTGATTTCTTC
>JBIJCS010000016.1:0-21212 GCA_044344575.1 Pirellula sp.
CGGGGCAGCAGGGAGCGTATCCGAAGCGACTAGCGATTCTGTTTATGGCTTGTGGGGTTCATCCGACGAAGTGGTGGGCGAAGGGTGCGGGGAGTGAGATGGAGTTGAGTTCTTGTTTAGCTCCGTTGGAGGGGCAGCGGGAGCGACTGAATGTGATCAATGGGTTATTTAACAAGAATGCGACGGGGGTGGGTATTCATCCGGGTCAGACGGGGAATATTTTGTCTGGGGCAGCTTTGCAGAAGGGTTCGGAGTTGCGAGGAGGTATCAGTGTTGACCAAGCGATCGCCAATGCGATTGGCAAGGAAGACGTGGTCCCCAGTTTGGTGCTTGGGTGCGAGCAGCCGACGACTGGGTTTCACGAGACCAATTTTTCCATGGCATACAGTTCCCATATTTCTTGGCAGAACGCGACATCGCCGGTGCCGATGGAGGTGTATCCATCGTTAGCGTTTGATAGTTTATTTGAAAACCGAGGGAGTCAGCGGAACAAGAGTGTATTGGATCGTGTGATGCGCGATGCTCAGGACTTGCAGCGTCGAGCGAGTGGAGGAGATCGAATAAAACTCGATGAGTACTTGACCAGTATTCGTGAAATCGAGAAGCGGATTGAGCGGCAGCGTCCGAGAGTGGAGAAGGCGGCAGAAGTGGTCAAGGAGGAGGGGAAGCCTCTATGGGGGATGGATCGTCCTGAGAATGGGCTACCTGAAGACATACGGGAGCATATGCGACTAATGTGCGATTTGATTGCGATTGCGTTTCAGTCCCATCGCACTAGGGTTGCATCGTTGTTGTTATGCCGCGATATCTCGGGATTGTTTTATCCTTTTTTGAATGTGAGCAAGCCACATCATTTGGCATCGCATGATGACTTGTCCGATGAGTGGGAGCGGGTTACGACGTATTACGTAGAGCAAGTTGCTTATTTAGCAGATCGGCTTGCGAAGATGCCGGAGGGGGATGGGACGGTGTTGGATCACAGTTGTTTGCTGTTTGTCAACAATATGTGGTCTGGTGCGAAACATGAGTCGACGCGATTGCCAGTATTAACAGTGGGTGGGTTGGATGGGCAGTTGCAAACGGGTCGGGTGATGGAGTACCAGGATAAGGAAGCAAGTGAGAAAAAGCTGTGTAGTTTGTACCTGGGGTTGATGCAACGGTTGGGAGTTCCTTCCGAATCGTTCGGGGACGCGACAGCGGTGCTCAGTGGTTTGTAGGGGGCGTGCTGTACTTGGTCGTTGTGTTAAGGGATGGTAGTGGGAGTTGAGGAAGAGAGAATTCATGGCATTGAACGTGGTGGATCCGATTGAATCGAAGCTAGGGTTGTTGGCGGAAGCGATTGGAAGGGTTGAGGTTGAGACCGTTGGGGTCGGCGCGAGTGCGGGTAGGATTTTAGCGCAGGAAATCTTGAATTTTCGCGACAGTCCTGCGCTGGATGTTTCGGCTATGGATGGGTATGCATTTTGTTGGGATGACATAGTCGAGAGTGAGAGTTCAGGGGGGCCTTTGCGTCTTGAGGTACGTCGTGTAGCGGCGGCAGGAGCGTCGCTATTGCGTATGGAGCGGGGCGAGGCGATACGGATCTTTACGGGGGGGGTAGTGCCAGAGGGAGCATCTGTGGTGATACCGAGAGAGGTATGCCAAGAGGGGCCGGATGAGGTTCAGATAAGTTTCCCTGTGAAGGGTTTGAAAGAGGGTTGGAACATACGCAGGCGAGGGGAGAATGCGAGGCTGGGTAGTGTGGCTTTGCAGCGTGGAGTATTGATTGATGGACCGCGACTATCTTCGATCGTATCGACGATAGCACAGGGGAGCGTGGAGGTTTATCGCAAGGTGCGTGTTAGAGTGCTCAACACGGGGGACGAGTTATTGAATGTAGGGGAACCGATTGAGCCGTGGCAGATACGGGATTCGAATGGGCCGTTTCTAGAGGGGATGTTGTCGCGTTGCGGATGGGTTCAGTGGGATCGCAGGACGGTACGGGATGACCGCAGTGAGGTCCATGAAGCGGTTGCGCAAGCGATGCAAGAGGTTGATGCGGTGTTGATCACGGGAGGTGTCTCGATGGGGGACACCGATCATGTGCCGGGAGCGGTCAGTGCGTCGGGTGGTAAGATCCTTTTTCACCGGTTGCCCATTCGACCTGGGGCTCCCATTCTCGGAGCGACAAGTCAGCGAGGGCAATTGGTGATGGGTTTGCCTGGCAATCCGATGAGTGTAGCGGTTACGTTCCGTCGATTTGCTTGGCCGCTATTGCGGCGACTGGGTGGATTTGCATTAGGAGGAGAATGGGAACGAGGTTCTGCTGGAGTTCGCGGTACGCTTAAAGTCGGCGATAGCAAGTCATTGCATCTACATTGGTATCGATTGGTGCAGCTCGATAGCGAGGGGTATTTGGAATTGGTTGGGCATCAGGGGTCTGGGGATGTGGTTGCTTTAGGGCGATCGGATGGTTTTATAGAGGTTCCGGCGGGGCAAGCCACCGAGGGTGCCTTTCGCTACTTCGGTTGGGATTCTGTTGCATGAGGTTGGGTTGTGCGGTTGCGATTTGCGAAGCGAGTATCGGATACGAAGATTAGAGTTCTTGCATGGCCAGGAGGGCTTCGACGCGGTTGAGTTGTCGCTCGAGTTCGTAGGCGAGTTGATTTTCTTGGGTGGGAATAGAACGCAGTAGGGAGACGGCGGAGTTTCGGAGTTCGAAGTCCCAATCCGGAAAGAGTGGGGGTAGATTTGGAAACGAGCGAAGTGACCGCCGGATGCCTTGGATTCGAAACCAATTTTCCCAATGGGGAGGGAGGGGGTTGGAAGGGGAATGCAATTCGTAAGCGATTTCGAAGATACGGCTTCTTGAGAATCCGTATGGCACAATGCTTGTTGGGGGGATGAGGGATTCGGCGGCGAGATAGCCGAGGAGCCAGTCGGACCATTCTTCGAGAAATGATCGGAGACGGTTGAGGGATCGAGCCCAGACGCACCCGCGATCGATGAAGTGCATCAGCAGCTCGAGGGCTTGGCATCGGACTTCGCGATGATTGAGGAATGAATCGTTTAGGGGAGGGAGGATTTTTTCGCGTCGATCGAGAGCATAGATAGAGCGTGCTGAGGCAGCGACGACACGCGTGAGTGGGTCAGCCATCAGCAGATCGGACAAAATCGCTGAGACTTGATCAGCCATGGTTTTAGAGCGCAGATGCAGAAACGACGCGGAGCGTTCTTTGCATAGGGACAGTTGGTTGCTCCACGCGTGTTGGCGAAGGCGTTGGAGGTTTGTAAATCGTTCGATGCTCAAGTCGGAGGGGTTCCAGAGTTGAGAGGAAGATTTTTTGAATTGTCTGACCCAAGAGAGCGCAAATTCGAGGAGGCAGGGGTGCGACATGTTGAGAGAAAGTGCTACGGGTACCGGGATTTGGGCGGGCGGATTCCAGATTGATCGAGGTGGAATGTGATTCAAGAAGCAATGGGGTGGGCCTTCGGTATTACGTTGGTTTGAATTGCGGTTGTACGTCTTGTGTTGTGCGTATGGTTGGTAGGAAGCGGGGAGGCTGTAGGAAATGGGGAGATAGAAGGGAGTGAAGGGGAGAGGAGGAATCGAGCGAAGAAACTGGGGGGCAAGGATTGATCGTTATGAAGGTGACAGGGTGCATAAGCTGAATGGTTTGGGGTGAGAAATCCGTTAACTTCTGAGGGATTTTCTGGAAATCTGGGGGGGCGTGAGTATAGTTCTGCACGGATGCATTTAGTTCGTTTTTCTAAGGGAGTCGTTGAAATGCGTGGGTTGCGTTTGGTGGCAGTTGCCGTGGCGCTTCTCTGGACATCGGGTGGTGTGGAGGGCAAGCAGTACACACGTCGCGTCCAGGGGCGTGAGGTTGTAGTGCATACGAATCCGATACCGGTGGTATTGCACCGGATGGTTCCGCCGCAGCATGGTCGGCATGTGACGGAGCGCGAGATCAGCAGTGGTAAGGTGCCGCAACCAGGTCGCTTGTTAGGCGGTCGATAGGTCTGCGGATTGCTTCGCTTAGGGAGCGCGTTTACGAAGTTTCCGTTGGAGGGATCGGCGGTGGATGCCGAGCCTTCTCGCGGCTTCGGAGATGTTGTTGTTGCAGTCTGCGAGAACGCGGTGGATATGTTCCCATTCGGCTTGGGCTAGGGTTGGCACGGGTATTTCATCGTCGGATTCGGGCATTTCTACTTCGGAGCCACCGCGTTTGAAAGCGGTGAGGATATCGTCTACGTCGGCGGGTTTGGGCAGGAAGTTCACGGCGCCGAGTTTGATTGCATCGATTGCGGTTGAGATGCTTCCGAAGCCAGAGAGGATGAGGACTTGGACTTCGGGATTGATGGCTTTGAGGTCTTGGATCAAGGTCAATCCGGGACGACCGGGCATCCGTAGATCGACGACAGCGAGTTCGGTAGGTTCGCGTTGGTACTTGTCGACGGCTTCGTCGCAAGTGCTTGCGACGGTGACACGGAATCCACGTTCTTGGAAGGCTTCTGCGAGTCGGTCGCGTAGGATGGTGCTATCATCGACCAGCATGATACTGGAATGAGCGATTGCGGGGTCGAGTTCGGTATTCATGATCGTTGTGTGTGGGGAGTCGTTGGGCCGAGTGTGGTTGATTGGTCGTGTTGATTTTATGGAGTTGCAGGTCGAGAATTGCCTGTGGGCGTTTATTGTACTCGCAAAGTTGGGGCGTGGAATTCTTGGTAGAGGCCTTGGACTCCAACGTTATGGATACGGATATTTTCTAGTCCGCAGGAGCAGATCCAGGGTAGTAGTGGTTCGAGTGGGCCTCGCAGTTCGAGGAGTACCGAGGTCTCTGAGCGTAGGATGACTTTGACGTTTTCGGGGATGTTTGAAGGGAAATTTTTGGGGAGGGTGCTGGATTGTGGGGAGGGGTAGTCTGCTTGCAGGTGGTGTGTAGCTTGCAAATCCGAAAGTTTCGCGGTGCGGACGACTTGACCGTTTCTCAGGATACCGACGTGATCGCAGAGGGATTCGATTTCGCTGAGGATATGGGAGCAGAAGACGATGGTTGAGCCTTGTTGATGGAGTTCTCGGACGAGTTCGATGACAGTATTTCGGACAGTTGGGTCGAGGTTTTCGGTGGGTTCATCGAGAATCATCAGTGGGCTTGGGCAGCCTAGCACGCAGCAGATGGAGAGTTTTCGGCGCATGCCGGTGGACATGAAAGCAACGCGGCGGTTCAGGTCGAGGTTTAACCGTTTTGCGTGAGAGAGGGCGAGGGCCGCGTTACCTCTTGGGTGGATCGAGGTAAAGAACTCGATGCAATCGGCACCTCGCATGAGTCGGAAGAGTTTTGGTTCGGCGGGTAGGTAGCTAACTTGTTGTCGAACGGCAAGGCTTTGGTGATGGCAATCGAGACCGAGGATTGAGGCTGACCCGCTGGAGGGTTTTAGGTAGCCGAGCAAGCATCGGATGAGGGTTGTTTTTCCGGCGCCGTTGGGTCCGAGGAGTCCGAAGATACAGTGATGATCGACGGAGAGGTTGCAATGGTCGAGTGCGTAGAAGTTGTTGTAGCGTTTGGAGAGTTGCTCGGTATGCAGGATAGGGGGCATGGATGGCCGGAGAATGGTAGATTCGATGCGTCAGGGAGGTCTGAATGAACGGGGAGGATGGTGTTTTCGGGGATCGATATTTCGAGAGCAAGTTTACCATTGGCAGGGGGGAGTAGGCTATACGGCGTTGACATTGTCGGGTCATATCCGTTAGGAAATAGGGTATGAAATTAGCGGTGATGCTTCCGAATTGGGTGGGGGATGCTTGTATGGCCACGCCGGCTCTGCGGAGTCTTCGGCGGGAGTTAGGAACGGGCACAGAGATTTATTGGATAGGGCGCCCTGGTCCGTTGGGGGTACTGGAGGGTTTGTATCAAGACGTCGCATCGGCGGATTCTTTGGATGTCGCTTGGGCGGACGGGGTAATGCGGTACAAGCCGCGCGCGAGGGACGGCAAGTTACTGAATCGACGTGGGTTGGTTACTGCGATGCGGAGGGAGAAGTTCGATGCGATTTTGTATTTGACCAACAGTCTCTCGACAGCGTTGATCGGGGTGTTGGCGGGGATTCCCAAGCGGGTTGGTTATGCGAGGGATGGTCGATCTTTTTTGTTGACGGATCGGTTGGCGGTACACGGGGAGGGTTACGATACGAGGCAGGATGCTTGTATCGACAATTATCTGCGATTGGTTCGTTTGTTTGGTTGTAGCGGTACGGATCGCCGAACGGAGTTGCATGTATCAGCGGAGGATCAGAGGTTGGCTGCTGAGTGTATCGATGGGCTAGGATTTTCTTCCGAGCGTCCATTGGTGGTATTGAATGCTGGTGCGGCGACGACGGCGACGAAGCGATGGCCTGTGGAGCAGGCATCGAGTGCAGCGCGGCAATTGGCTGACGAGTTAGGATGTAACGTGTTGGTGCATTGTGGGCCGAGCGAGCGGGAGGTAGCGGAACAGATCGAAGTTTCAGCGGCGAGTGCTTTTGTTCGCAGTATGGGTCGGGTCGCATCGTTGCCGTTGGGTCTTAGTCGCGGTGTGATTGCGAGGAGTCGGCTTGTCGTATCAACCGATTCGGGGCCGCGTCATATTGCGGTGGCATTGAACAAACCGGTTGTTGCCTTGTTCGGGTCGATTGATCCGAAGCATACGCTCAGTGCGAACATTCCGGAGACGCTAGTGACGATGGGGTTGGCTTGTCAGCCTTGTGGTTCTTACAAATGTCGGTATAAGCATTCCGAGTGCATGTCACGATTGGATGCCCAGCGAGTGGTTCGTGCTGCGAAGCGGGCGTGGAGTGGATTGGCGGGTTTGCCAATTGTGGTCGAATGAACGCGATGGTCATGGTGAGGGGTTGGAGATGAATGAGCGTCGTTTACTTTGTTATTGGATCATTGGGTTGCTGTATCTCTCGGTAGGGGATCGTGTTCAAGGGCAGGTTGCTGATGGGCGCGGAACCGATTTGCGTAAACCGGAGGTTCGCAGTAGTCCGTTGGGGGTGGAGGTGCGTGGAACGGAGTCCCGTGATACAGAGGTTTTGGGGAACGGATGGCGGGTATTGCCTGGGGGTGGTATTCAGTTACCGGATGGTTTTATAGCCAGCACGTATGAAGAAGCAGTGCATGTGAGTGTCTACGAGGCGGTCAACCGGGGGGTGGTCAATATCTCGACGCGATCGATCCGTCCGGAGGCATTATTGTTAGTCGCGGAGATCAGCGGTAACGGAAGTGGTTCGGTGATTGATCGTCAGGGGCATATTCTGACGAACTATCACGTGATTGAGGGTGCTCGGGACATCAACGTAACGTTGTACAACGGTGAATCTTTTCCGGCGGAGTTGGTTGGCCAGGACCCGGACAATGACATAGCGGTCTTAAAGATTGGAGCATCACCGGACTTGTTGAATCCGATTGTGTGGGGTGATTCGAGTCAGTTGCGAGTCGGGCAGCATATCATAGCGATTGGGAATCCTTTTGGATTCGAGCGGACGATGAGTACAGGAATCATTTCGAGTTTGAATCGGCAGATTACCTCACGAACACAGAGGGCGATTCGATCCGTCATTCAGATCGATGCGGCTTTGAATCAAGGGAATTCGGGTGGGCCGTTGATCAATGCTAGGGGCGAGTTGATCGGTATGAACACAGCGATTGCGACGCGTAGTGGGGACAATGCGGGGATTGGGTTTGCGATTCCGGTCAACACGATGAGTCGGGTGGTACCGCAGTTGATTGCCACGGGCAAGGTTGCAAGGCCGACGATTGGCATCTTGAAGGTGTTTGAGACTGAGAATGGTTTGTTGGTTGTGAGCATGACACCAAGTGGTCCTGCGGAGCAAGCAGGGTTGCAGGGTTCGCGAGTCGAGAGGCGGAAGGTGCGGCGGGGCTTTGGGATGGTCGAGCAAGAGATGGTCGATCATAGTCAAGCGGATTTAATCATCGCGATCGATGGGATCAAGGTGCGTCAGGCGGACGATTTGCTCAGTGTCATCGAAACAAAGAGAGCGGGAGAAACCGTAACATTGACGGTGGTGCGTATGGGCAAGGCGGTCTCGATTTCTGTCACATTGGGGGTGGGTGAATGATACCTTGGGAAACCATTGAGGCAGCTGAGGCGGTGATCTTTGATTGCGATGGGACGTTGGTCGATTCGATGCCGCTTCACTTTCTTGCGTGGCATGCCACGATGCGGTCGGTTGGTCTGCATTTGGACGAGGAGCGGTTCTATGCGTTGGGCGGGGTGCCGTCGGATCGCATCATCGCCATGTTGTCTGAGGAGCAGCGGGTAGAAGTGGATGCAAGGGAGGCGGCACGGCGGAAGGAAGAGGCTTATTTTGAGCGTCTGCATCTGCTGGAGCCGATCGAGATTGTTGTGGATGTTGCGCGAAAGTTGCGCAGTAGCAAGCCGATTGCTGTAGCCAGTGGTGGGTTTCGCTGGGTGGTAGAGCGGCAGTTGAGTCACGTGGGGATTTTGGATTGGTTTGAGGTGTTGGTTTGTGCGGAGGATACGAAGCGTCACAAGCCAGAGCCGGATGTGTTTTTGGAAAGTGCGCGTCGTTTGGGAGTTCGTCCGGAGGCTTGTTTGGTTTTTGAGGATGCGGATTTAGGGATTGAGGCAGCGCGGCGTGCAGGGATGGCTTATTTGGATGTTCGGGATTACTTTGAGTCGAAGCGGATTGCGTTGCCTGAGGTGTAGTTTGCGACCGGGATGAGTATGGGGAGTCGCATGCAATTGGGAGCGGGGGGGTAAAACGATTGGGATGATTCGTTATCGATGGCTTTGGTTTTTGTTTGCATTGGGGATGCTAGGGGTATTTTGGCCTTTATCGGGTCGGTTACGGTTAGATCGATCGTTGGAAAAGATGTTTCCGGCTGGGGATATTGATCGTGTGGTGTTTGAGAGGGTGGAGGCACGATTTGGGGTCTCGCAGTTTTTGGTTTTTGCGTATCGGGATGCAGGTTTGTGGGAGCGTGACGGTAGCGGATTGGAGCGGGTTCGGGAGTGGAGGAAGCGCATTGAGGGGATTTCTGGGGTTCGTTATGCGTTGGATTTATCGCGTGTCGATGAGATGCTTGAGACATTGCAGGGGCCTACACGACTCTTTGGAGCGTTGTCGGGAGGCGAGCTTATTCGCCCGTTGCTCGATGAGAAAAACAAGTTAGCGATGGAGTACCGCGAGATGTTCGCGGGGCAGACGCATGCGCGTGAAAGTGACTTGGTCGCAATCGGCGTTTTGTTGGAGCGAGGAGAGAGAGAGGATTCAGGAGAGACGGGAGCATTGGCGTCGTTGAGGCGACTTTCCGAGGAGGCACCCGGTGGATTGTTGGTTGGACATTTGGCGATGGTTGACGAGGGGTTTCGGGAGATAGAGCGCGACGGACAGAGGTTAGCTTTTTTCTCGACCGTATGTTTATCGGTGTTGATGTTAGCTGGTTTTCGATCGTTGCGTTGGGCATTGATCGTGGTGTTAGTCGTGCAGTGGTCGTTGGTGGTAACTCGTGGGTTATTGGTGTGGTTGGATTGGGAGTTGACGATGGTTTCATCGATGTTGTCATCGATTGTGATGGTCGTCGGAGTGGCTACGACCTTGCACTGGATGTTTGGTTATCAGAGTCATTACGCCAGGAGCGAGGGGCTTGAACCTCAGGAGCGTGCGAAAGTTGCTTTGCAAGCTTCGTTCAAGCAGTTGTGGTGGCCGATTTTTTGGGCGGTGGTTACTGACGCGATTGGTTTTGGAGCTTTGGGTTTATCGAGAGTCGGGCCGGTGCAAGATTACGGGTGCATGATGGCCCTTGCTTGCGGCGTGGTTTTGATTGGTATTTTCTGTTTGGTACCGACATTAGCGTTGCTTCCCGTGGGTGGTTTTGCGTTGGGGAGGTTACCTGGGGAAGCGACCTTGCAACGGGGGTTGCAGGGATTGCTCGCATGGTCGTGTCGCAGGGCGATATGGGTGATTGGTTTGTCGATTGTTTGTTTGATCGTCGCGATGATTGGTTCGAAGCGATTAGCGGTTGAGACAGATTTTCTGAAGAATTTTCAGGAGGACTCTCCGATTGCGGAGGCTTATCGCGCTGTGGAAACCGAGTTGGGTGGGGCGGGAGTATGGGATGTAGCGATACCGGCCCCGAAGCCCATGACGGAGGCTTATTTGGATCTTGTGTTAGAGATGGAGCGCGCGTTATTAGCGATTGAGGTACCGAGTCATCAGGCGCGAGGGGAACCCTTGCGACTGACGAGTGCATTGAGTTTAGCAGATACGGATCGAGTCGGTCGTCAATCGAGTGTGTTGCGGATGATTCCGATCGAAGCGCGATGGTTAGGGATGGGGCAGACGATGGGAAGTTTCTACGACACGTTGGTTTGCGAGGTCTCTTCTGAGGGAGTTGGTGATTACGGGCACGATGGCAGATGGTTACGCGTGATGTTGCGATCGAAGGAGCGGAGTGATTCGGAGCAGAAGGCTGAGTTGATTGAGCGTGTGCGTCGCGTTGTTTCGGAGTATACGGACCGTATTGCGGCGTTGGAGGGGAAGCCGATTGACGAACGCCGAGGGGAGGTGACGGGGTATTATGTGTTGCTTACCAAGTTGGTGGAGCATGTTGTGTCGGATCAATGGTTAACCTTTGCGGTAGCGACCCTTGGGATCGGCTTTGCGATGTGGTTCGCGTTGGGGTCGATCCTCTATGCGTTGGTAGGGTTGATTCCGGTGGTGATACCGAGTTTTTTGGTATTAGGGATGATGGGGTGGTTGGGTGTGCGAGTGAATTTAGGTGCCGCGATGATAGCGGCGGTATCGATGGGGTTGGGTGTGGATGCCTCGTTGCATAGTTTGCATAAGTATCGGATGCAGCGTCAGGCAAAGCGTAGCGTCATGGAGTCGTTGCGTGTCCTGCAATCCGAGACGGGGATGGCCGTGATGATGTCGACGGTGGCGTTGGTCATCGGATTTGGTTCGATGGCGGCGAGTCAGTTTTTGCCTACGGTTGCATTCGGGACCTTGGCAGCTTGGACGATGCTTGGAGGATTGTTTGGTAATTTGTGTTTATTGCCGGCTTTGATCTGGGTGGTAGAGGATGGCGGGCGAGATTAGTGGTTCCACTGAAACTCGGAGGAGTTCAGGAGTGCCCAGAAGAGGTTCCCAAGTTCTCGGCTGCGAGCATCGCCCCGTTTGCCACGTAGGCGGGTGAGGAAATGTTCTCGTTCTTCGCTGGTTGCGGGGCGGTTGAGAGTGGAAATGAATGCGTTTTCAATTGCCGTGCTGTCATCGCGAGCGAGGGATGCGATTCGGGTGGCAGCGTTCATGATCGGATTGTTGTCGATGCGTTCCGTGAGGAATTGACCGTTCATCATCAGCAAGCGTTGTGGGATAGTGACAGACTGTTCGATGAATTCATCATCACCTCGATCACCGTAGGCTTTGGTGAAGTCGTTCACACCGCCGAAGAGTTCGAGTTGCGAGATGATCGAGGAAGAAGCATCGATGGTTTTTAAGCGGCAGGCTTGGTGGACGGACGCAGCCATTTGATCGGGTCGCAGTTGAGAAATCGGGAAGCTCGCCCAAGAGTCTTCATCGATGGGGGTATTGGATTCGGGGGATTGGGTGCTCATCGGATCGCTATCGGATCGGGAGTCCATTTGAAAGGGTTTGGAAGCGATGATGGTTCGAATCAGATGCTGCACATTGAACTGGTGAGCGATGAAATCGTCTGCGAGTTCTTCGAGTCCTGGCGGAAAGGGGCCTTCGATGGGAATTGCATCGATGGGTTCGACGAGAGGTTTGCCGGTGAGGATAGCCCAGAATCGGTTGACGGCGGCACGAGCGAAGGAGCGGTTTTTGGGGTGGGTGATCCAGGTTGCGAGTTCTTCTCGTGAACCGAGTTGGAAACTGCACCAAGGTTCTGCATCGGACGTGCTGTTGAAGGGAACATTTGGCGTTACGAGTGTTTCATCGTCGGCGTTGAGGTATTTAAAGTTATAGGGGATCGGTTCGTTCTTCAAACCGCTGAATGGGTTCTCCATTTTGATGCCGGAGAAGAACGCGGCGAGTTGATGGAAATCGGACTGTAGTCCGGTCCGGGCGGGGGTGGTTCCTGACGGAGGGAATTGGACGTTTCCGAGGTAGTCATTGTGGCATTGCAGGCAATCGATGCGCATTGCGAGAAAGGCTCGGGACGTTCTTCCGGCGAGACGAATGGGATCGGGTGGTTGACCTTCGTCCATGGTTGCGGTCAAGAAGTTCACTTCAGGGCTATCGATCCAAGAGCCTTTGGCGGTGATTAGTTTTCTGACCAGTACGTCATAGGGGATGTTTTGTTGGAATTGATCGGCAAGCCATCCGACGTACTTGCGGCGTCGGTATATAAGAAAGGGGCCGTTGTTTGAACCAACGGTGGCGCGGGTGATACGTTCCGCGAGGTGGTCAGCGGATCTTCGATCGCTAAGCAAGTATTCGGTCCACCAAGCGATGCGATTCGGTTCGGGGATGGACTCGAGGGTGCGGTATTCTTCGAGGGAGAGTCCATTGCCGACGAGACCTAGACTGATACGTCGAGCGATGGTGTACCAGGGGGCTTTCGGAGATGGAGGTAGTGGGAGGTTTGCCCAATGTTTTTCGAACGCGGCATCGATTCTTTGGGAGGCTTGGATAATGGAATGATCGAAGGTTGACGCGATCTCGTTGGGGCGTTTGAGCAGGGAGGGTTGATGGGTTGTGGCGCCGAAGATACCTAAGAGGACCAAGGAGCAGGTTGCGAGAAACAGGGCGCGTCGCCGAAAATGTTGTTTCGGTTTTTCTGCAGGCATGGAAGCGGAGTTCGGATCGGAGATCGGTACGGAGTGAGTTTGCGCATTCATGTTTTGTTTAGATTCCTATCCCTTTATTCGTAGGAATCTTCTATTCGTAGGAATCTTCGAGAGCTTGTTTCAGGTCAGGTCGGATCGATTCTTTTCCTTGAGATTTTTCGAACCAGCCTGCGATCCGTTTTGCGATGATTTCGTTCGACTTCGACGCTTCTTTGTAATTTTCATTGACCGAAAAGTACACCGCGCGTGCGGCGACGTCGACGGGAGCGTTGGGGTCGAGTCCGAGGTCGGAGATTGCCACGGCGAGGCCGAAGGGTAGTTCGTTCCAGTTGTAAGTTTGGTTTTTACCGGATGCTCGGACGATTAGTTTTTCGGGTGTGGATTCAACGATACTGACTTCGGAGTTTCCTACTTTCAGTGACGATGTTCCTTTGGTTTTGCGTTTGGCTTCTTCGAAGGACTCGGTAAAGATGCCGTAGAGTTGTCCGAGTTGATCGAGACGAAGTGCTTTTTCTTTTCCGCTGGGGGTTTGAGCCGATTCAATGGCGGAAGGAATGAGCTTCTTGAATGCGTTGAGATCACCTTTGTCGAGTGCTCCACGTGCATTCTTGATCGCTTCGACCCATTGCGAAGACTCTTTGGTCATTGCAGGCTTACTGGGTTCAGGAGTGGATTCGGATTCGGGTGTGGATTCGGATTCGGGTGTGTTTTCAGGGTTGGGGTTTGGTTGGCTGGATACGGGTGCGTTGTCGATCGCCATCGGTTCGTCTGTTTTGGGTTTTTTGTTTTCGGGAGAGGCCATCACTTCGGATGGATTGGCGTTTCGGTTGACAGGGGGGAGTTCTGGGAGGTTGGATTGGTTGTTGGGCCGATTGGTTTTCCCGACGTTGCCGATTTGTAGTTCTGGGGCGTTGGTTTGTGGAAGAGGTGCGCGAGGAGGAGTCGCTTTGTCTTGTTTTGCGATTTGTTGTCTGTTGCGAACAAACTGGAAGCCTGCAAACCCGAGTAGTATGCAGGCGAAGAGGATCATGCCGCCGACCATGAGGAGGTTGCTGCGTTGACGGCGTTTACGAAGTTCGTCGGCGAGACTTGACGCTGTAACTGTGGGTTTAGGGACTGGCGTTGGATTGGAATTGGACGTTGTTGAGGAAGTCTTACTGTTGAAACTGTTTTGGTTAGCCCAGGCGGGGGCCGAGGGAGTTTGGTTGCTGGATGGCTTGTTGGCGAGGGTCAAGAGGGATGGGAATAGTTCGAGGAGTTCGTCGCGGCGGGCTTTGGGGTTTGGGATGGGAAATTCGAGAATGTCGTTGGGGGAAGAGGAGGCTATCCATTGGGATGGGGAATGGTTCTGCGGAGAGAAAGGCTGCATTGGGTCGCCTGGGGGCAGTAAGCGATCGGCGTTGGGTTCGGGTCTTGAGCTATGGGCTTGCGGGTCCCGTTTTGCTTCGAAGAGCTTTTTGAGTTGTTGGTCGTAAGCGATTTTCTTTCTTGGATCGAGTAGAACGGACTGAGCTTGCCGAATCAGTTTTGCGACGAGAGCTTCGGATGGCGAGGGGTTATTGGTGGGGTTGGTGGGGAGGGATTCGTTAGCCTTTTGAATGGCGACTTGGATTTCTTCTGTATCGTTGCAGAAGGGTTGCAGCCCGATGACTTGGTAGTAATCGAGTTGTGCAGGGGTGAGTTTTCTGTGGAGGTGTTGTTCGATGGCGGAGAGTACGTCGTTCATAGCGTTTTGGAGTTGACTGAGTGTTATTCCATCGAGAAATCGCGGTCGTCGATATCCTGTTGTCGCTGTCGATTTTCGAGTTCGGACTGTTGTTGGATGAGGAAAGCGCGCATGAGGTTCACCCAAAGGATCATGAGGATGGGAGAAGCGTAGCAGACCAGGAGCATGAGCAAGTGAAGTGAGCGGTCGGGTTTGTTGGATTTGGGTGGGGCTGGGGTTCCGAAAAACAGGCTAAGGCTTTGGGAGACAGCGGGAACGCGTGCGAGTAAAGCGAGGAGCAGAGCGATAGCTGCGAAGACCGTCATGGAGACGAAAAGCATCCAGAGTTGAATGGTTTTCCTCGGTGGGGGCTCGGAGGCGAATGGACTAGTGGGTGTGGTTGATGTATCTACGTTGGCCAATGGTTGACTTCGTTGCGTTGTGCGTGGGGGGCTGTTTGTGTTGCGAGCTAACCGAGTTCGACACCTTGGGGATCTTTTCGGCTGGGGCTTGGAATGCGGCCTAAAGCTCCTGGTTCCTTAACAATATACAGCTCGAAGGTGTGGACAGAGAGAAATGCGGGACGGATAATTGATTTTTGCGGTGGTTGGCTTTTGTGAGTTTTTCCTCGCATTGTGCATTGATTCTTTTCTAATAGTTCTGGGATACACCCATGAAGTACCGTCTTTCTTGGCTGGCAGCATTTGTGGTCAGTTCGACATTGGTAGGTTGTGGATCGAAAAAGACGGAGGTTGCTTCGTCGGACACTTCTGCGGCACCGGCGGCTGGTGCGAGCAGTGGCCCGGCGGCTAGTAGCGGCCCGGCTCCCAGCAGTGGCCCGGCTCCCAGCAGTGGCCCGGTGGCAGGTTCGGGTGGGGAGAGTCCTAATGGTGCTGCGAGTGCAACTGGATCTGAGCCGGAATCTGGGGGTGGGACGGCGGCAGTTGGACTGGCAGGTGGCGGCCCACCGAATGCGGCGCAGTTAGGAACGGGGGGTGGCGGCCCACCGAATGCGGCGCAGTTAGGAACTGGGGGTGGTGGTCCACCGAATGCGGCGCAGTTAGGAACTGGAGGTGGTGGTCCACCGAATGCGGCGCAGTTAGGAACTGGAGGAGGTGGTGGGGCACCGAGGGGGGCTCAGCTGGGAACTGGGGGTGGAGCGACCAGCGGTGGTCCTCCAAATGCGGCTTCGTTGGGATTTGGATCGCCTACTGGGGGGGCGGGAGCAGCGAGTGGGGGTGGGATTGGCAATGTGTCGTTAGAGCCGGGAAGTGATGCTGGCAGCAATAGTGCTGCGGGGATAGCGGGGGGGGCTCCGATGAGTTCGCCATCTGGTACTCCGGGGGCGGGGTCATCCGGTGGTGCACCTTCGATACCTGCGGTGGAGCTGACTTTTGAGGATCGTGCCGTGTTGGCTTTTCAGGCTGGTAATGCACCGAAGGCTTATGCGTTGTATCAAGCGCATGGGGTTCATTTGGCGGGAGAAGAGTCGGAGAGTTTTAACGACTTATATCGTTGGGATAAGGCTCGCAAGGTACCTCGTCAGGGCTACAGTTTTGCGGTTGGTTTGGTTGTGAAGAAGGCACCACAGGTAACGGAGCTCAAGCCGATAGGTACTCCGCTCAGTGAGTTGGGAGGAGCGGGACGTCAGGGTGGTGGACCGGGAGCCGGGAGGGGGCCTGGTGCGCGACCGGGCGCGATGGGTCCGGGCGGAGCGCCTGGGTTAGGTTTAGATGGGATGGGTTCCGGTGGAGGAGCCGGTACGGGGGCGGGGATCAAGCCTACGGCGGCGAAAGAGTTGACCGATGCGGCGGGTAATTACGCGAGTGCATTTGTCGAAGCGTTTTCAAGAGAGCATACCGAGGGGCGATGGTCGGAAGCGTTTAAGGATTATTCGTATGGGCAGCCATCGATGCCACCGAGTTTAGCCGGGCTTGCTGGGATGTTGTCTTCGGGCGGCGGGGCGGGTGTAACATCGGGTGGCGGAGCTGGTTTGGGCGGATTATTTGGTGGGGGAGCACCTGCGGGTTTAACTGGCGGGGCACCGGGTGGCGCACCGGCTGGCTATGGAGGAGGACAGGGTGGTCCGCCGGCGGGATACAACGGCGGTGCAGCAGGTGGAGCACCGGCGGGATATGGTGGAGGACGCGGTGGTCCACCAGCAGGTTATACGGGTGGAGGAGGTGGGGGTGGTGCGCCTCCGGGATACGGTGGCGGGCAGGGTGGTCCACCGGCGGGCTATTCAGGTGGAGGAGGAGGTGGTGGTGCGCCTCCCGGATACGGTGGTGGTCAGGGTGGCCCACCTGCAGGTTACAGTGGGGGAGGAGGAGGTGGTGCTCCTCCGGGATATGGTGGTGGCGGAGCCGGCGGCACTGGTGCGGGAGGTGGTGCTGGTGCGAGCGGTGGAGCTGGTGGTGGCGCGAGCACAGGCGGGCTGAAGTATTTACCTGCGCCGCAAGACGCACTGAGTCCTTCTGCTGGGCCGGGTGGTGCTGCAGGATTGCTTGGCAATACCGGTGGGCCTGGTGCAGGAGCGATTGGTACAGGAACTGGTGGCGGAGCTGCTGGATTATTGGGTGGAACGGGTGGGCCGGGTGCTGGAGCGATCGGAACGGGTACCGGTGGAGGCGGTGCGATGTTGGGAAACACTGGAGGGGGGAATCTCGGGGCTGGTTTGCAAGGGCTTGGAGGAGCGGCTGCCGGTTTTGGAGGTGCGGGTGGGTTTGGCGGGCAGGGTAGTATTGGTGGGCCGGGAGCAGGCCCAGCAATGCCGGACTTGGGTTCGCTAGTGAAGAACTTGAATACACAAGATTTTCAGCTTCCCTCGGGTTCGATTGCTTTGGGATCTGGGTTGGTTTACATCGGCAGCGGCGAGAATGTCGCGAAGTTGACGGAGCGGGCGGTTGATCAGCATTTCGACGTGTTGATTGTTTTTGAAGTGGATGCTTCGATGATTATTGCAAATCGTTCGATCAAGAACGATTGTCGGATGCGAGCGATCAACTTGCGAGCTCCTAAGGAAGCCAAGGAGAAGCCGATTGTCTCATCCTCGTTGAACAACCGGGAGATTGCGCAGGACAAGGACCCTGATGCGAAGATTCAGGGAGCGGTTTCGCAGTTCATCGATAGGTTGGCGGAGGCATATACACTTGACGATATGCCGAACATTCCTGCTGACTCGGTCAAGAATCGAAGGCTTGCGGCTTTGGCTGCCGACAATAGTCGAACGGTGTTGGATCGGCTGGCCGAAGTGCAGTTGTACTATTCCCGCGGATTGATTGACGAAACGTTAAAAGTGGATGCTTTCACACAGATTGCTGGTGCGGAAGGGCAAGCCATTTCCACTGGAACGGTTGAGGAGCGGATAGCGGCTTTAGATAAACTGCTCAAGCGCGAGTACGAGTAGTCCTTTTCTTTCACCATTTGATTCGTGAAATCGAGTAAGATAGCCTGGCATGTGACCGTGTTGCATGCCAGGTTTTTTTTGAGTGATGGGCTTCAAGTTGTCCTGTGCGGCGCGGTAAAGATTTCGAATGCACCAACTGGGTATCCAAGATGATTCACTTGTTCAGAGCGAAAAGAGTTTCGAGAGTTTGTACTAAGGGTTCTGTGTCGTTACACCAATTGGGATGGTTTGCGATGCTTATGTGGATTGTCAGTCCTTGGGCACAGGCGCAGGAGGGTTGGTTAGATTTACCGGGTGCGGCTGGCAAACCTGGGAGTGGCAAGAAGGTGGTTTTGATTTCTGGAGACGAGGAGTACCGTAGCGAAGAAGCGCTTCCGATGCTTGCGAAGATCCTATCGGAGCAGCATGGATTTCATTGCACGGTGCATTTCTCGATTCATCCTGAGACCAAAACGGTGGATCCGAATTACTCGAGTAACATTCCTGGGTTAGAGAATCTCGACGATGCGGATTTCATGGTGATGTTTCTCCGTTTTCGGGCTTTGCCTGAAGCTCAGATGAAGCACATTGACGGATTTGTGCGGGCGGGTAAGCCCTTTTTAGCGATTAGGACTTCGACTCACCCCTTTAACATTGGCGATGGAAATCATCCTTACGCTCATTGGTCGTGGAATAATGGCAAATGGCCTGGAGGATTTGGCCAGCAGATCATTGGTGAAACGTGGGTTTCTCACCATGGAGTTCACAATGGACAAGCGACGCGTGGCGTGATCAATCCCGAGAATGCTGATTCTCCTGTCTTGCGAGGGGTAAAAGATGTGTTTGGGCCGACGGATGTCTACGGCGTGACACATTTGCCCGAGGATGCAAAAGTTGTTCTTTGGGGGCAGGTTCTCAGCGGCATGAAGCCGACGGATGCACCGTTGGCGGGAGAGAAGAATGATCCGATGATGCCATTGGTATGGACGAAGAGTTACAAGATGCCCGAGGGAAATGGCAAGGAAGCGGGCAAGGAGGGCAAGGTTGTGGGATCGACGATTGGGGCTGCGGTGGACTTGCTCAGCGAGGATTTGCGCCGACTGTTTGTCAATTCGGTTTATTGGGGAGTTGGATTGGAGGTACCGGAGCGAGCGAGTGTGCAGATCCCTGAATCTTACAAGCCGAGTTACTTTGGATTCAAGGATCGTAATTTCTTTGTGGATCAAAAGATTCAGCCTAAGGATTTGCTGAAGAACTAGATTGGGTGCTTTTGATTGTCACAAGTGTTATGCCGAGTTCTGTTTTCTTGAGGTGTTGCCGTTGAACTTCAGTCGCCGAGCGGCTTGTTCGACGGCTTGTTCCACAGCGCGGACCTTTTTGTAAACTCCGGGGCGATTGGCGAATCGCCTGAGGGATCGGCGGTATTTCAGGAAGAACATGAACGTTTCAGCGAAGTCTTCGCTGGCGTTTGTCGTCGCGTAGTCGGTGATGAATTCTTCCAGCAGGTAGCCGTAAAAAAACTTCAATTGACCTTGGGGGGATTTGCAGCGTTTCTTTCCTGCGATGTACTCAGGATTCTTTTTGAGTTCTTTGCGCCAAGCGTTGTAAGGGGTGGGATTACAGTTGGAGTACGAGGTCCCGAAGGCTTGGGGGAACCAAGCGTTTCGGAAGAAGGTAGGGTCGTGGAAGAACCAAGCGTGAGCATATTCGTGTCGAATGGTATCGCAGAGGGTCAGTCCTGGCTTGCGGGGTTGGTGGGGTAGATCGCGGGGTAGGTAGATGACCCCGGGGCGGTATCCCCATTTTGCGTAATGTCCGACTTGTTCGAAGACATACCCTCGTTCTCCTTCGCTTTTGTCGCCGGAGATCACCAGTTCGACGACGTCGAGGTATAGGCCATCGGCGAGCAAGCCGACTTGGGCTAGTTCGTGGCGGACTTGGTTGTATGCGCGATCGACATTGGTCATGGCGGGGATGCATCAGCTCGCGGGGAGCTTGGTTGGTGGAGTGGTGCGCTCGGCGGACCGAATCAATTCGGATCATCGAGGGCCATCGAGGGGAATAGCATCCGTGCCTGATGAACTCTGGACCTGATTTAGTCTGCTTGGAACCCTGGGGGGGTTCAACAGGCAAAATGACAAATCGCTGAATCAGATTTTTTGATCCAGCGTTCAGGTTAAGCCGCTTGAAGCAGAGAGAGCGGCGGAGGGATTGTTCTCACGGGGGGAGGGACGGGCAAGTATTTCCGTGGGGCGTTGCGACTTAAGTCTCTGTCATGTAGAGGTTTGGGTTTTTTGCGCGGCTGCAGTGCCCGGGTGGAGGTGGCCTAGGTGTCCAATGGGGTTGGGAATACTTGGAGAGCTTGTTCTAGTTGTAGGAGATGTTCTTCTTGGTGGTGAGCGTTGAGGCTGACGCGGAGGAGGGATTGGTTTTTGGGGACGGTAGGAGGGCGGATAGCGGGGATGTAGATGTTGTGGGATTCGAGGTGTTTCGAGAGTGCGAGAGCGGCTTGGGGAGTGCGTACGACGATAGGGATGATTGGGGAATGTAGGAGAGGGTGGGAGTTGGAGGAGTGAAGCCCGAGTCGATGGAGCAGAGCGCGGAGTTGTTGGGAACGTTGATAGAGATGGGAGCGTTGTTGATCCATCGAGGCAAGCCTCGTGATGGCAGTTTGGGCTTGGAAGAGGATTGAGGGAGGGAGAGCGGTGGAGAAGATGAGAGGTCGGGCGCGTTGGGTGATGAGTTGGCAGAGGAGTTTGGAGCCGGCGACGAACCCGCCGATGGAGCCTATGGCTTTGCTTAGCGTACCGGTTTTGATCCAAACGTCGGGATCAGCTTGGAAGAGATCGAGAAGTCCGCGACCTTGATGTCCGAAGACGCCGCTGGCGTGGGCTTCGTCTGCAAACGCGAGTGCTGAGTATTGCTTGGCGATCCGTTCGATTTCGGGGATCGGAGCTGGGTTCCCGTGCATGCTGAAGAGGGAGTCGGTGAGGATCCAGGCCATGCGGTAGCGTTGTCGGTGTGTTTGAAGAAGTTCTTCGAGTGCTTGGGTGTTGACGTGTGGGTAGACGAGAGTTTTGGCGCGAGAGAGTTTGCAAGCGTCGATGATACAAGCGTGGTTGAGTTCATCGGAGAGGACGAGATCGCTTGGGGAAATCAGTGCACGGAGGGTGCCGAGATTGGTGCTGTAGCCGGATGGGAAGACGATTGCTGCGGGGGTATTTTGCCAATGGGCGATTGTTTGGCATAGTTTTTCGTATTGGAGGCTGGTGCCGACGACAAGGGGGCTGGCGGTAGCTCCATG
>JBIJCS010000017.1:0-21133 GCA_044344575.1 Pirellula sp.
TGGGGGGGCGTTTTGCTGGTGCTTCGTTGGTTGCGTTGTTGCCATGTTTGGGTGTAACGTTTGGGATACTCATCGCCAATCTCATTCATCAGTCGGATACGGAGCTTTGGGGGCCGTTGGACCTTGGGAAGCACCTCAAGCCTTATTGGTTGTTTGTGATTCCGAATTCTTTGATTTTTGGTTCGGTCGTATTTGCGGTGGCGAGTATTACTCGCAACACGCTGTATTCCTTTTTATCGTTGTTAGCATTTTTGATGGTGATAGGGGTGACGCAGAGTGTGGCGAGTCAATTGGATTACGAGTGGTTAGCGAGTTGGTTGGATCCATTGGGTGCTGCGGCGTTTGAGGATGCGACGAAGTATTGGACGATCAGTGACCGCAATACGCGTGATATTCCGGTGACGGCGATGATGGTATGGAATCGCATCTTATGGTTGGGGCTGGCTACGGTTGTTTTTTTATGGGTTGCGAATCGCTTTCGATTTGAGACGGCGGTGCGTAGAGAGGGTCGGCGTTGGGGTGGTGTTCGATCGGCAGTTGTTGTGCCTCAAGGGGGCGGATCCATTGAGGGGGAAGTGGGGGTGAGTGGCGGTGTATTGGGGTTGGTGGGGAACGGGGTGCAGACCCGTTGGTTGACACAGTTTTGGTCTGCGTTGCGTTCCGACATGTCGGCGGTGGTATTTAGTAAAACCTTTTTGATTGTCTTGTTATTTACGTTGATCAATGTTGGATTTAGTTTGGCGTTTGGTAATTTCGACTCCTATGGGGTACGGACATTCCCGGTGACTTATCAGATGGTTGAGACGATCTCGTCTGCGTTTCTAATTATGCCTCTGGCGTTGATCACATTTTTCAGTGGGGTCTTGGTATGGCGAGATAGGGACAATCGGTTCCATGAGATTCTTGGAGCGACGCCGGTTCCGAATAGTGTGTTCACCGCTGCGCGGTGGGTAGCGATGGTAGCGGTATTGTTGAGCGTCTTGCTGTTAGGGATTGCGATTGGGGTGTTTTATCAGTGGACGCAGGGATACACTCGATTCCAGTTAGGTGTTTACTTGCAAGAGATGGTTGGAATCACTGGATTACGACTTTTATTTTTATTGGTGATTGGGTTTGTTGCGCACACGTTGGCACCGAATAAATATGTCGGATATTCGTTATTTGTATTCTATTTTGTGGTGGATGGTCAGATTTGGAATTGGTTGCGATGGGATAGTTTGTTGGTTCAGTTCGGATCGTTACCGAACCATGTCTACTCCGACATGTTTGGGATTGCGCCATACCGCTCTGGTTTGCTTGCGTTTGGATTGTATTGGATACTGGTATCGGTGGTGTTGCTGTGGTTGTGTAATATGGCGATGCATCGTGGGGTGCCGAAGCGTTGGTGGGCAAGATTAGGGAGTGGGATCCGTAGTGCAACGGCGTGGAGTTGGCTGGTGCCTGTAGTTTTTGGATGTGGAGCGGCGGGTGTTGGTGGTTGGTTGGCTTATAACACGATGGTGTTAAATCGGATGGTTGGATCGCAGGAGCAAGAGACGATCCAAGTGGAGTACGAGAGGAAGTATTCCTATCTTGCGAATGCCTTGCAGCCGAAGATTGAGGCAGTGCAATATGCGATCGACATTTATCCTGAGACACGCAATGTTCGCTTGGAAGCGGTGCAGAAGATCACCAACAAGGGGGAGTATCCGATTCAGGAGTTTTATTTGAATGTGGCACCGGAGATGGATACCAAGATAGAGATTCCTCGGTGTGAGTTGCAGGAGAATGATGAAAAATTAATGATGCGGGTTTATCGTGTTGATCCACCGATGCAGCCGGGTGAGTCGCTTGAGATGCGATCGGTCGTATGGAGTCGCACACGGGGGATTGAGAACGAGGTGAGCAATCCGCAGTTGGTGCAGAATGGAACATTTTTCAATAACAGTATTGCTCCGTCGTTTGGTTACAGTCAGGAGCGTCGTCTGGCTTCTCCGAGGCGGCGTAAATTGTGGGGTTTGGAGCCGGTTGAGCCGTTGCCTGCGTTGAGTCGCGAGTGCAGTGAGGTTTGTAATCTTCATTACATTGCGGAGGATTCGGATTGGGTGGAGGTGGAGACAGTGATCAGTACATCGCGAGATCAGATAGCCATTGCGCCCGGTTCATTGGTTGAGAAGTGGGAAGAGGGAGGAAGGAATTACTATCGATACCGCGTGGATCATCCGTCGCTGAATTTTTATTCGTTCATTTCCGCCAAGTATGAAGTGGAGCGGGGCAAGGTGGGGGATGTTGATACTGAGGTGTATTATGACAAGCAGCATCCGTGGAACGTGCCGAAGATGTCCAAAGCGATTGCGGACACGTTGGAGTATTGTGGTCGGGAGTTTGGGCCTTATAAGCATAAGCAGGCGAGGATCATTGAGTTTCCACGCGTAGCGGCTTTTGCGCAGGCTTTTCCCGGTACGATGCCTTATTCGGAGGCGGTTGGATTCATCGCGAATGCGGCGAAGCCGGACGACATCGACATGGTGACTTACATCGTGGCGCATGAGATGGGGCATCAGTGGTGGGCGCATCAGGTGATTGGAGCGAAGATGCAAGGTGCGACATTGTTATCTGAGACGTTGGCGCAGTACACGGCTTTGATGGTGATGCGCAAGAGTGTTGGGGATGACAACATGCACAAATTCATGCGTTACGAGATGGATCGCTATTTACGGTCGCGGGGGGGTGAGCAGCTCAAGGAGCGACCGTTGATGCAAGTGGAGTTAACGCAGGGATACATCCATTATCAAAAGGGAGGTATCGCGTTGTATTATTTGGCTGAGATGATTGGCGAGGCGAGGATCAATGCGGCGCTCAAGCAGATCATCGAGGAGTATGCTTATAAGGGGCCACCGTATCCTAATGCTTATGCGTTGGTTGACCGATTGCGAGAGCAAACACCGGAAGAGTTGAGGTATTTGATCAAGGACTTGTTTGAAGAGATAACGTTGTTTGAGAACAAGACGAGCAAAGCGGAGGTGGAGCGATTGGAGAGTGGAAAATATCGGGTGCGATTGGAGGTAGAGTGCGTAAAGAAGAAGGCGGATGAGTTGGGCAAGGAGACGGAGGTTCCGATGCACGATTATTTGGAGATTGGAGCGTATGCTAAGCCGGAATCAGGGAAGCGATATGGCAAGCTCTTGCATCGGGAGAGGGTGCTTTTGGAGGGTGGTAAGCACACCTTGGAGTTTGAGGTCGACGAGTATCCTTATGAGGCGGGTATCGACCCGAGGCACATGTTGATTGATCCGGTTCCTGCGGACAATCTCAAGCGGGTGAAATTGATCGAATAGTCGTTGGGTATGCGGGGTTGCGCTAGCGGTTGGGTTGGCGGCCGGTTAGTGTGGCGTCGCAGGTGGCAGTTTATTTACGGATTACTTTCGAGGTCAGCCATCGATTGCAAGTAGGATTCGCTGGAGAGTTCGCCGTTTAGGAAGCGATGCGAGAGGATATAACGTTGGAGGCGGAGTGCGTCCGTTGTAGGGGAGTTTGGGCGGTATTTGACTCTTCGGATTTGATAGTTGTCTTCTAAGTCTGCGATTTTGACTTCGGTGGCGATTGGATTTTTTGCCAGTTGCAGAATGTAGGAAGCGTACGGGGTATCTTTTGCGTGAGTGAGTAGTTGGAGGACATCGACGAGGGATTGCGAGAGTCCAGCGTTAAGGATGTCGTCGGTGGTAGCGGTGGTGTCTTCGAGCAGATCGTGAAGAACGCCGGCTTGTTTTGCCAGGGGGGATTTGCATGCGAGCATGACGCGCAGAAGGTGGAGGATGTAAGGGGCACCGTCGCTATCGCGTTGTTGGTGGTGGAATTGGTTAGCGAGAGTGATTGCGGATTCGATCGCATCGGCGTCGGGGGGTAGCATTTAAGTGTTTGGTTGGTTGGGATTCGGTTTAGTAAGGAACAGGAACCAATGTTGGTTTTTCGGATCGGATTGTAGGTGGGAGGATTGCAGAGGTGGTAGTACGTGGGGAGTGAATTGTAGCAGTGCGGCTATTTGCTCGATGGGGCATGGAGTGGAATCAGGGAGTGTGTTGTATCCGAGGATGAGCAGTCCGCCGGGGCGGAGGGTCTTCCAGATGGCTTGGCAGGTGCGTTCCATATCATTGGGGTTATTCAGACCGAAACCGAAGACACCGTTGAGGATAACGCAGTCGAGGGAGTTCATAGGGAAGTGTTGGTCGATTTCAGTGCAGGATCCAACGATATGCTGGGAGGCTCCGTAGGGAGCGAGCGATGGATCGATTTCTAGGGTCCAGAAATCTTTATGGCGAAAGAGGCGGGGGTAATGGAGGTTGTACCAAGCGGTACCGACGAAGAGGATGCGTTGATAGAGTTTGGATGTTTGGAGGAATGGGAAGAGAGTCTGTTCGAGGATGCGGCGATCGTTGCGGAGTTTACGGGTATCGATCCCGAAGGGAATGAGCCATTGGTGAAGTTGAATTCGCAGAGGTTTGAGCCACGACATTTGGCGACCCTTTGACGAGCGGAGTGAGCGTAGACTAGGGGGGGTTATTTGAGAAATTGATGGGAGCGTAGCCAAGCGATTGCATCATCGATCGATTCAGAGACGGGGCGGACATGGTAGTTAAGTTTGTCGATAGCTAGTTGGCTGGAGTACCAATGGAATTGGGATGCCATGGCGATTGCTGCGGAGTTAATGATTGGTTCGTTGCCAGTGAGTTTACCGTAGAGATCCCCAGCGGAGCCGGCGATGATTCTTGCTGGGGGGCGCATAAAGGTCCAGGGTTGTCTCGTGCCGAAGCGTTGAGTGATTTCGCGCCAGAGTTGGAGGTAGGTCCAATTTTCGCCGGCGAGGATATAGCGGGACTTGGAGGGAGCGTGATGGACGGCATAGAGGATGGCTTGGGCGACATCGCGGGGGTCGCAAATGCTGCAGCCTCCGGCGGGAGCGAGTGGAGGGGCGCCTTTTGCGAGGTCACAGATCATACGCCCGCTGCTTGGTTTCCAGTCCCAGGGGCCGAGCATGAAGCCGGGGTAGACGATCACTGCGTCGAGACCTTGTTCGATCCCGTCGAGAGTTTCTTTTTCGGCAGCGCGTTTTGAGAGGACGTAGGTGCAAGGAACTTGGCCGTCCCCTTGTGTTGTTTCATTTGCGGGTGCGTTTCGGTTTCCGATAGCGAGAGTGTTGACGGTGGAGACATGGATGAAACGGGCTTGTTTTTTCAGGGCGAGTTGCAGGGCATTTCGGGTTCCGAGTGTATTGGTTCGCAGGCCTTCATCGCGTCGTTTCCAGCCGATGTGGATATGGGCAGCGCAGTGGATTACGGCATCGATAGTGCCATCGATGCGTTCCAGGGGAGCGGGGTCGGTGATGTCGGCATTGACTTTTGTCGCATCGAGGTCTGCGAGAGCTTGTGCAGTCGTAGCACCGCGAGCGATTGCGACGACATCGTGTTTTTGAGCGAGCGCGAGACGTGCGATGTTATTTCCGAGGAGTCCGGTAGCTCCGGTGATGACCAATCGCATGTTAGTTAGGCTTTCGAGTCACTAAGAGTAAGGGGATGTGGCGTAAGGGGATGTGGTGTAATGGGATGTGAATGTGGGTGGAGCGTCGTGTGGCAGGTTATTTACCTGTTTTGACTGACAGGAAAATCTTACCAAAGAAAAGTGGATAGGAGAGAGGTATTGAGGGGGGGGCGGAGTGGGTGCTGGGGGGTAGGGACTGCACAAACTGGGGGAAGTGCTATACTACTTGGTTCGGCTGGGCCGGTTCGGCAGGGCTGGTTCGGCTGGGTTTTTTTGCACGAGCTCATCACTAAACGGAACGAACCTTTGCATTTATGGCGATCATTGAGGTCCGGAATTTAACGAAGCAGTTCGGCGCGGGCGATGTCGCGGTGGATGTGTTGAAGGGAGTGAGCCTAACGATTGAGTCCGGAGAGTTTGTTGCATTGATGGGTCCGAGTGGATCTGGCAAGAGCACTTTGATGAACATTATTGGGGGTATAGAGCCACCGACGAGTGGTCAAGTGATTCTTGATGGGGTGGATATCGGTCGGTTGGATGACGATGCGAGGACGTTGATGCGTCGTCGCAAGATTGGATTTATTTTCCAGGCGTTTAATTTGATCCCGACGTTGAATGCGTTGGAGAATGTGGCTTTGCCGTTGCAGTTAGATGGTGTGTCATTCAAGCAGGCGAAGGAGCGTGCGGCGATCGCATTGGAGCGGGTGGAGATGTCGCATCGGATCGAGCATGTACCGAGCAAGCTTTCTGGTGGTGAGCAGCAGCGGGTAGCGATAGCGAGGGCATTAGCGATTGAGCCGGTCATTTTATTGGCGGATGAGCCGACGGGGAATTTGGATTCACGCCAGAGTGGTCGAGTCACGGAGTTGCTTCGGGACTTAGCCACTTTTTCGCGTCAGACGATTGTGATGGTGACGCATGATGCGCAGGTGGCGCGGAGTGCATTTCGGTTGTTGAAGTTTCGGGACGGTAATATCGAGAAGGATATATCCCAGGAGGACTTTGACTTGCATGCAGCGGCGTTTCATGTCACAGCGGTTCAGAACGCGACTGGGTGAGTGAGGAAGCATGGCACTGTTTCGACTTTCGTTACGCGAGTTACAGAGCCGTCCGGTTCGCTCGTTGTTAACGCTCTTGAGCATTGTGATTGGAGCGGCGGCGATTGTTGCGACGTTTTTATCGTCGAGTAGTGCGAGGCTAGCGCAGCGAGCGATGGTTGAGGGGGTGACGGGCAATGCGCATTTGGAGGTTCAAGCGGCAGGAGGTAGTTCGTTCGATATTCGGGATGTGTTGTTTCTCAAGGAGGTTCCTGGGATCGCAGTGATTTCTCCGTCGGTTCGACGTTATTCGACGTTAACGACAGTAGACAGTGAGGGGAAGCCGGGAGGCAAGTATCGAGTACAGTTGTTAGGGGTTGATTTTCTCGAGGACCAGAAGGTTCGGAATCTCGAATATGTATCTGGGGTCAATCCGTTTGAGCGGGATGGAGGATTGCGGAAGGGGTCTGGCGGAGGGGAGTCGGATTCGCAGGATGTGTGGTGTGATGAGGGGTTTGCTCGCTCTGCGAAGTTGGAGTTAGGGCAAGAGGTTCGGTTGTTGACGAAGACAGGGAATCAATCGGCGAGGATTGCGGGTTTTGTCAAATCGAATAACGCGACATCGACGTTTCAATCGGCGGTGTTTATGGCATCGACGCGGACGATACAGAAGTGGACGAGGTCGACGAATCGATTGGACTTAGTACAGTTGGTATTGGAAGATGAGAAGCGAGTCGAGGAGATTGAGCAAGCGATTGCGGAGAAATTGCCAGAGGGTGTGTATGTACGACAGCCTCCGATGCGTAGTGATTTGGCGGGGGAGAGCACGGTGGCGATTCAGCGAGGGTTGTTGATCGCGACCATATTCTCGTTGGTGATGGCTGGTTTCATCATCTTTAACACGTTTCAGATGAACGTTGGAGAGCGGCGGCGTCAGTTAGGGATATTAAGAGCGTTGGGTACAACGCGTCGTCAGGTGTTATGGATGGTATTGCGGGAGGCTGCGATATTGGGTGTGGTTGGTAGTTTGTTGGGGTGTGTGGTTGGTTATTTTGGGGCAACCTTATTGAATCAATCGACTTCTACGTTGCTTGATATCAAGATTCCGCAAAGTCGGTTGCAGTGGGAGCCAATAGTGTTGGCTGTGGTTTCAGGGGTTTTGGTGTCCTTGTTAGGGGCAATTCTGCCGGCGTGGATGGCTTCGAAGGCATCGCCATCGGAGGCGATGAGGCGGACGAGTGAGTCGGATGCGACTGCTCTTTGGAACGTGTGGTTCATGATTGGTTGTATTGTGATAGGGATTGGATTTTGGATTCAGTGGGCTGCGACGGTTGGTGTATTGCATGTGCGTTTGGGGACTGCTGGTATTATTTTGGTCATTTTGGGAGTGATCTTTTTGTTGCCGGCTGCATTACCATGGTTGACTCGTATTGCAGCGTCACCATTGATGTTGTGGATGCCGACGGAAGCTACGTTAGCGAGGAAGCAGATATTGCGTCATCCTGGTCGTTCTGCGATGACGATTGGGATCATGTTGGTAGCGATGGCGATGGGGTTGGGGATGGCTTTTACGATTCTGGACAACATCCGAGATGTGCAGTTGTGGTATAAGCGAACGGTGGTTGGCGATTTTTTTATTCGTTCTGCGATGCCGGATATGAGCAGTGGTCGTGCGGCGGATATGCCAGATAGTTTTTTGGACAAGGTGCGTCAGGTTGAGGGGATACGCAATCTCGATACGATGCGATTTGTCAGTGCGAGGTCTGGCGAGGTCAGTGTTATTGTTATCGTTCGGCAGTTTAGTTCGGGATCGCAGGATTACTTTGATTTGATTCGGGGTGAGGACACGGAGGTGATGGAAGGTGTTCGTCGCGGAGGTGTTGTTTTGGGATCGGTTTTATCGGAGCGGATGCAGAAGTCCGTGGGGGATTCGTTGGAGTTGGAGACGAATGAGGGGAAGGTTCAGTTGCCGATTGTCGGTGTGACGAACGAGTACATGGCGGGTGGGTTGACGTTGTACATGGAGTCAGGGCAAGCGAATCGTTTGTTGAGTGTCGAGGGGATTGACGCGGTGATTGTGCAGAGTGATCCGTCGAGACGATCGGAGGTGCGTGAGACGTTGCAGCGGTTGGCAGATTCGGAAGGGTTGATGTTGCAATCGTTTCAGGATGTTGCTTCGATGATCGAGAAGATGATTGATGGCGTTGTGGGAGGGCTGTGGGTGGTATTGGCGTTGGGGGCGTTGATTGCGGCATTTGGGTTAATCAATACCTTGGCCATGAATGTATTGGAGCAGACTCGCGAGATCGGGATGTTGCGTGTGGTGGCGATGACGCGCGGTCAGATACGGCGCATGATTCTCTCCCAGGCCTTGATTATGGCGGTCATTGGAGTTTTGCCGGGTGTTTTGTTAGGAGTTGGTGTAGCTTCTGTGATTAATTTGAGCACGATGATCGTGACGGGCCATGCGGTTCGCTTTCAGTGGTACCCTGGATTTATGTTGTTGGCGGTGGTTGCGGAGATCGTTTTGGTGATCTTAGCAGCGATGTTTCCGGCCGAGCGAGCGGCTCGCCTGAACCTTGCGAAGGCACTGCAATACGAGTAAGTTTGCGATAGTGGCGGTAGGATTAGGTTGATGGGGTCAGGTTGCGTAGTTAGCGACTTGGCATCGTCAGTTAGTTTGGTAGTGCGGGGAGGGAGTCGTGGGAGAGAGTCAAAGGAATTTCGATGGGTTGGTACCTGGGCAAGCGATTGTAGAGGTAACGACGACATTGCCAGACGATATTTTAGCGGACGACATTGCAGAGGTGCTGGTAGAGGGTGGATTGGTCGCGTGTGCTCAGGTGGTCGGACCGGTGGAGAGCACGTATCGATGGCAGGGCGTATTGGAGCAGAGTTCTGAGTATCGGTTGATACTCAAGACGACTCAGGAGCGAATATCGGAGGTAGTGGGGGTGATTCGTTCGCGGCATCCCTATGAGGTTCCTGAGATTTCGGTGAAGGTTTACGATTGGGTCTTGGAGGAGTATGCAAGATGGGTGCATGCATCGGTAGGGAGTGAGTGAGCGCCGTGGTAAGGGAGTTGAGTTGGGCAGAGCGGTTCGAGTTGATGGGGTTATTGTTTCTACACGGGATGGCTTTGGCGGCTTGGTTTGTCCCGATGGGGACCGTGTTGCAAGCGAGTGGGTTGGGTAGTTGGACACCATTTGCGTTTGGAGCGTCTGCGATAGCAGCGTTGTTATCCCCATTATTTTTCGGCGCGATGGCCGATCGATCTTATCCACCGGTGCGTGTATTGCGTTGGGTATGTTTGGGAGCGGCCTGTTTTTCTTGGTTGTTGGCTTATGGGTTAGGGCAGGGGTGGAGTGGATGGTGGGTGTTGGGGGTCGTGCAGTTGCAGTCGCTTTTGAGTGTACCTACAAATAGTTTGACGAATTCGATTGTATTTTCTCGGTTAGTGCATTCGCATCGTCAGTTTGGTTCGATTCGAGCGATGGGGACCGCGGGATGGATGGCAGGATGTTGGTTGGTTAGCAGTTTGCATTTGGATGCGAGTGGGCAGACGTTTCAGCTGAGTGCAGCTTTATGGATTTTGGTATCGGTGTATACATTGTTTTTGCCTCAAGGGGTGGTGGAAGGGGCGGTGCAGCGATTGACGTTACGGCAGCGTTTTGGGCTCGATGCATTGGCATTGCTTAAGGAACACAATCACCGGGTGATTTTTTTGACGACAGCGATGGTTGCGATTCCGTTTGCGGCGTTTTATCCGTACACCCCATCGCACATGAAGGCATTGGGGATGGAGCGTACGAGTGCTTGGATGTCGCTGGGGCAAGTCATCGAGGTATTGGTGATGTTTGCAGTGGGTGGATTGATGGTTCAGTGGCGGCTCAAGCCGGTGATTTTGATGGGGTTGATTTTTGGGTTAGTTCGGTATTTGCTGTACTCAGTCGATTCTCCTGTATCGTTGTTAATTGGGGTGACGATGCATGGTTTGGCATATACCTTTGTGTATATCTCGACGCAGATCTATTTAGCGCAGCAGGTGGAACCGGCGTGGCGTACGCGTGCTCAGGCTTTGTTGAGTTTGATGGTGGGGGGTGTTGGGAATTTGATTGGTTATTTGGTCACTGGCAGTTGGTTTCATTGGTGTACTCGTGCGGGGGTGGTGGATTGGAGGACTTATTGGTTCGGGTTAGCGGGTTTAGTGACGTTGGTGATTGGATATTTTGTGGTGGGGTACCATGTTGAGGGTAAACGACAGGAATGAGCTTGATTTTCTTAGCTTGTGAGGCTAGGGTTTTCGTATGAGTCCTTTCAGGTTTCGGATTTTGCTTGTTCTTTGCGTTGCGATTCAGCAGGTCGTTGGGGGGCTTTCGTGTTGTTGTTTTTCCGAACGATTGCTGGTGGAATTGCGAGCGGTTGTTGGTGTGTTTGCGGATGTCGGGGGGGTGGTTGGTGGATCGGAACCTGAGTCGAAGCGGGCTTGTTGTCGGCGTGTAGATGGAGAGAAGGGTGCTGTTTCGGTCGGTCGTGATTTCCGATGCGGTGGCGAGCTGAAGTCGAGGGTATTGGCTGGTCGAGGTTTGGGGGTGATACGCACTGATTGCGACTGTGACGCTAGCGATTTGGTGGTTGTGTCTAGCTTGGAATCACAGGGGAGAATTTCGATTCGGCAGGATCGATTTGAGGTTTTTTGGGGGAGTGTGGTTGTTGGTTCGATTGGTTTGTCTGTGGATTGGATTCGTGAGGGTGGATGGAAGCCGAAGCTGAGAGATTCTTGTATTCTCAGCGCATCGAGTTCTCAGTGCTGCGCTGCTTTGAGCCGTTGGGTTTGTTGAGCTAGGTGCTCATTCTTCTGAGTGGTTGGTTGCGTTGTTTGCAACCGGTTTTCTAGTGACTTGCTGTTGCGTTCCTTGATTGGATCAAGTTGGGGATGCACGATGATTTTGCGCGTTGGTTTGACTGTTCGTGTATTTGAAAAAAGGATCTTAAGCATGCGATGGAATCATGAACCAAGGGTATCGTTTTTTGTATGGAGTTGTTGTTTTGCGGTGGGCATGATTGGATGCGAGAGGGGTACAGAGAGGGTAGAGCCGAAGGACGTGGTATCGGCGGCGGGTGGGGAAGTTGGATCGGTACGAGATGCGAAGGCCGATGGTATGGAGACGGACTCGGAGCACACGCATGTGGCTGGTGCGCACGGGGGTACGATTGTTCCGATAGGATCGGATAGTTATCACGCGGAGGCATTGGTCGACAGCGACGGGAAGATCAGGGTGTTTTTATTGGGCAAGGACGAGACGCGTATCCAGGAGGTTGAGGCTCAGACGTTGTCGAGTTACGTCAAGGGTCAGGGGCAGGCGCAAGCGATATCGGTACCGTTAGTGCCGGAGGCGCAGTTGGGGGATGGTGCCGGGAAGACTTCGCAGTTTGTTGGTCAGTTGCCTAAGGAATTGCTGGGGCAGGGGTTAACGGTCACGATACCCAATTTACCGATTTCTGGCGAGCGATTTCGCGTAGCGTTTGTTTTAGAGGGGGTGCATGGTGGGCATGGGATGCCGGGCGGGGTGCGAATTCCTGAGGATGAGCGAAAGTTGTATTTGACGTCGGGGGGGAGATATACCCAGGAGGATATTGAGGCGAATGGAATGACGGTTCCGTCGGTGAAGTATGATGGGATCGCATCGGAGCATGACGACAACCCTCGGGTTGGTGATCGGATATGTCCGATATCCAAGACGAAGGCGAACGATGCATTCGCTTGGGTTATTGATGGCAAGACTTATACCTTTTGTTGTCCTCCTTGCATGGATGAGTATGTACGGTTGGCGAAAGAGCGACCGGACGAGTTGAAGGATCCGAGCGAATTCGTCAAGCAATGATCGAATCGCGAAGGTGCAGTTGATTGGGTGACGGTTTAGGTAGATGCAGTGAAGAGTGATTTGGGGTCGGCAATGGCAATGATTCAATTGATACGATGCATAACGAATGGTTTGTTTGTTATGTTTCTGGTCGGATTCATGGTGTTTCGTTGCGAAGCGCATGAGGGACATAAGCCATTGCCGACGCGTGGGGTAGAGGTGGATTTGGAGAAGGGGATTTTGGTAGTCAGCGAGGAGGCGACGCGTTCGTTAGGAACCGAGACAGCAGAAGTGCAGCGGAGGGACACGGTTGAGACATTTTCGGCGTATGGCAGATTGACTGTACCTTGGAATCAGTGGGGTGTGGTTTCGTCGATGCTTGAGGGGCGAGTTGTTGCGTTGTATGTGCGAGAGGGGCAGGAGGTTCAGCAAGGGGAGTTGATTGCTGAATTGGAGTGTCCGGAGATAGAGCGTTTAGGAGGTGAGATTCGAGGGCTGGCGAAGAGCATTGAGTTATCGAAGCGGCTGTTAGAGGATTCTCAGCGAGCGACGCAGACGGGGGCATTACCGATCAGCAGGATGTTGGAGATGCAAAGCGAGTTGATTCAGCAGGAAATACAGTTGGAGGTGTCGAAGGGGAAGTGGGTTGGATTGGGTTTGGACAAGGGAGCATTGGAAAGCATGCTTCGTTTTCCGCTTTTGCCGAATCGCGTTCGGATGCGGTTGACGAGTCCGATAGGGGGAAAGGTAGTGCATACGGACGTAGGTGTAGGGAAAGTTGTGGGCGTGAAGGAGCATTTGGTGGAGGTGATGGACACACGTTCTTTGTGGTTACGGGTGGAGGTGTTAGAGAAGGACATACCACGCGTGCGGGTGGGGAGTGAAGTTGTATTTCGTCCGCTCGTGGGTGTTGGGGGTGTTGGGAAAATTGGAACGGAGGTTGGAGAGCGGCGTGGCAAGATCGAGGTTATTGAGCCGGTATTGGATCCGTTGAGGCATGTTGCGAGTGCGTGGGTTTTACTCGATAACGCCATGGATGAGCGGGAGAGGATGTTGCCGGGAGTTGCTGGGATGGTGGAGGTGGAGGGTTGGCGTCGGGAGGGTGTATTCACGGTACCGGCGGATGCTTTATCGCGATTGGGAGCGGAGTACTTTGTGTTGGTGGAGCAAGAGCGAACGAACAGGGCGTCTACGTATCGCAAGCAGGTTGTTGGGTTGGTAGGGCGTAAGGGGGATCAGGTCGAGGTTCGGAGCAATGATTTGTTTCCTGGTGATCGGGTGGTAACGCAAGGGAGTCATGCATTAGGGCATTTATTTGTTCAGACGACATTTCGCGTTCATCCGCAGACGGCGGAGTCGATTGGATTACGGAGTGAGTTGGTAGGTAGGCGAAAGATACGAGATGTATTGATGGTTGATGGAATAGCGAAAGTCCCGTCGCAGAGTCGAGCGATGGTATCGTCGCCATTAGCGGGTCAGTTAGAGCGAGTGTTGGTGAAGCCAGGAGAGCGAGTTCGCGCGGGTTCGACGATCGCTTGGGTGTCGAGTTTGGAGTATTTAGACATGCAGTTGGGGTTGCGTCGGGCGAAGTTAGAGCGGGATTTTCGAGATCGAATACTGGAGCGATTTATGCAGGTGGAGGGAGGGGTGACACAGCGACAGTTGATGGAAGCGAGGAGTCTTGCGGAGATCGCGGGATTGCGCGTTGGGGAGATGGAGGAGACTTTGAGGGTCTTGGGGGTATCACCGGAGCGGGTAAGTGCGATTACGGAATTGGGAGAGGTAGAGCGGATGGTGGCGGTGGTCGCACCGATGGATGGTGTGGTGGTGGGTTTTGACAAGCGGTTGGGGCATGTGGTGGGTCGGGATGAGCAATTGTTTGAGATGCAGGATGTGTCACAGCGTTGGGTAGAGGCTTACGTGCCGGATAGCGAGATTGGGAGTATACGCAGTGGTGCGAGAGCGAGGTGGAGTTGGGGTGATGCGACATCGTTGGGAGAGGGGATGTTTTGGCGAGAGGAGGGGCAGGTGGTTGGAATGGGATCGGCTTTATCGTCGGGCAGTCAGACTTTTTCGGTATGGGTTCGCGGCATGGATGGTGATCGTGGGCAGGAGCGGGGGGAGGATCGTGGGCAGGAGCGAGGGGAGTTGTATCAGAACATGGTGGTGCGGGTGGCGTTGGAGGTTGGAGGGGGGGAAGAAGTAGAGGAAGTGAAAGGGGTGCCGTTGGAATCGGTGGTGCGTGAGGGGCGAGAGGCTTATGTGTTTGTGGAGTTGGTCGCGAACATGTTTGAGCGTAGGCGGGTTGTTTTAGGGCGTTCGGACGACAAGTATGTGGAGATCTTGCGAGGATTGCAGGAAGGGGAGCGGATAGTGGTATCAGGAGTTCGAGAGTTGCAGATTGTCCGAGCGGCGATTCGTTAGGGGGTGGTAGCGATGTTGGATTGGTTGATTGGAATATCATTGCGGTATCGGACGATCGTTTTATTTTTGGCGTTGGCGACGGCAGGGGTTGGGTTGTGGGAATTGCCGAGGATGACCAAGGATGTGTTTCCGGATTTGAATCGGCCGACGGTGACGGTGATGACGGAGGCTACTGGATTAGCACCGGAGGAGGTGGAGGTATTGGTAACACGTCCGTTGGAAGTCAGCTTGAATGGTTTGACGGGGGTTGAGCGGGTGCGTTCGGCATCTGGGTTGGGGTTATCGATTGTTTGGGTGGAGTTTGGATGGGGTACGGACATCTATCGAGATCGCCAAGTGGTAACGGAGCGATTGCAGTCGGCGGGAGTCGCGTTGCCTGAGGGGGTGGTACCGAGGTTAGCACCGATTTCGTCGATCATGGGAGAGGTAATGTTGTTGGGGGTACGATGGGGGGGAGTGGAGGTGGGAGGTGATGCATTGATGGCGATGCGTACCTTTGGGGAGTTTCGGATGCGGAATCGGTTGATGGCGATACGGGGTGTATCGCAAGTGACGGTGATGGGTGGGGTTTTCAAACAGTATCAGGTATTGACGACACCGGAACGGTTAGCGGCGAAGGGAATTACGTTACAGGAGTTAAGCGATGCGGTGGAGCGTTCGAATGCGTTGACGGGTGGTGGGGTGATGGTTCGGTCGACGGAGGAATCGATATTGCGAATTGATGGTCGCGCGATCGAGTTGAAGGATATTGAGCAGACACCGATTGTGTGGCGAGAGCAGCGACCGATTTTGGTAGGTGAGGTAGCGGAGGTGAAGTTTGGTGGACCGGTCCCGCGTGGTGGTGGCGGGGTATGGGTCATGGGGGTGGGGGGAGAGCAAGTTGGAGGTGATGCGATTATTTTGGCTGTGCAGAAGCAGCCTGGCGTGGATACAGTGGCTTTGGACAAGAGCATTCAAGAGGCTCTTGATGAATTGCAACGAGAATTACCGCAGGGGATGGTGATTGAGCGAGGGTTATTTCAGCAGTCAAAGTTCATCGAAGCAGCGGTGGAAAACGTAAGCGAAGCGGTTCGTGATGGGGCTTTATGGGTGGTGGTTGTGTTGTTTGTCTTCTTGTGGAATTTTCGAGTCAGCGTTTGTTCACTGATAGCGATGCCGTTATCGATACTTGGGACTTTTTTGGTTTTCCGATGGTTTGGGGTATCGATCAACACGATGACTTTGGGCGGTATTGCGGTCGCGATTGGAGATTTGGTGGATGATTCGATCGTGGACGTGGAGAACATTTATCGGAGGCTTAAGGAGAACCGTCAATTGCCTGAGTCGATGCGTCGTTCGGCGATGGATGTGATCTATCGAGCTTCGTGTGAAGTGCGGAATTCAGTGGTCTATGCCACAGCGATCGTGGTGTTAGTGGTGATACCGTTGTTTGGGATGGCTGGTTTGGAGGGAAGGTTATTTGCCCCGTTGGGGATGGCATATATCGTTTCGCTGGGAGTGTCATTGCTAGTTTCGTTGACGGTGACACCTGCTTTATCGTCTTATATGTTACCGGGAGCGAAGTTTTTGGAGGAGCCGAGGGATCCTTGGTTGGTTCGAAGTGTCAAGTGGGTTGTACGGAGGATTTTAGAGTGGACGTTGGATCATAGCGGATGGGTGTTAGGGGGTGTTGCGATAGGGGTAGTTGTATCGCTGATGGGTTTGTATTCGATGGGAGGTGAGTTTTTACCTGAGTTTCAGGAGGGGACGTATACGGTCAATTTACAGAGTGTTCCTGGAACGAGTTTGGGTGAGAGTACGCGGATTGCGAGGGAGTGTGAACGAGCGTTGTTAGAGATCCCGGAGGTGGTGAGTGTATCGCGGCGGACGGGGCGAGCGGAATTGGATGAGCATGCGGAGGGCGTGCAGACCTCGGAGTTGGATATTCGGATCGATAGGCATGACAAACTTTTGCCGGGTTGGTTTGGCTGGTTGATGCGTAGGGTACCTGGTCTTCATGATTGGGGAGTAGAGAGGTTGGGGCGGGGGCATGAGGAGTTACTGGGAGAGATACGCGAGCGGGTTACTCGGATTCCTGGGGTACAAGTGAACATAGGCCAGCCGATTTCTCATCGACTGGATCACGTCTTATCAGGAGTGCGTGCGCAGGTGGTGATCAAGGTATTTGGTCAGGATTTGCAAGTGCTTCGGGAGGTCAGTCAGGACGTCTATGATTCGATCAGCGATATCGAAGGTATCGTGGATCTGCAACTAGAGCCGCAGGTAGAGGTTTCGCAAGTTCGGTTGCAGGTACGGCGAGAGGAAGCGATGCGGGTTGGTTTAGCACCTGGGGATTTGGCTCCACTTTTGGAGACTGCATATCGAGGACGCGTGGTATCACAGATTGTTGATGGAGAGATGTTTCATGACTTGGTGGTTTGGTATGACGAGGGTGCGAGGAATTCGCCGGAGCGGATTCAGGAGACGATCCTTGATACGCCTTCTGGTCGGCGTGTGACATTAGGTCAGGTTGCTAGGGTGGTGGACACGACGGGGCCGAACACGATCTATCGTGAGCAGGTTGAGCGTCGTGTGGTGGTGCAATGCAATGTGGCTGGGAGGGATTTGTCGGGGGTGGTGGGGGACATCGAGGAGAGGCTAGTTCCTTTTCGGGAGCGGCTAGGGAGGTTAGGGGCGGGTTATCGATTGGAGTTGGGTGGGCAGTATCGAGCGCAGCGGGAGGCGATGTGGAGATTGGGATGGTTGGGTGGATTATCGGTGGTAGCGATTTTGTTGTTGCTCAAGCAATGTTTGGGGGGTTGGTCGAGTGCCATCCAGGTATTGGTAAATATTCCGTTGGCAGCTATGGGAGCGGTTGGAATGTTGTGGTGGATGGGGGTAACGACGTTGTCATTAGCGCACTGGGTTGGGTTTATTACGTTGATCGGTATGGTCAGTCGCAATGGGATATTGATGATTTCGCATTATCAGCATTTGATGCAGGAGGAGGGTGTTGCTTTTAGCAAGGAGATGATCGTGCGGGGGAGTTTAGAGCGATTGGTGCCGGTCCTGATGACGGCTTGTACGAGTTTTGTTGGATTGTTTCCGTTGTTGGCGGGTGCTGGTGAGGTGGGTAAGGAGATATTACATCCATTGGCGGTGGTCGTATTTGGGGGGATGATTTCGACGACGTTGCTTGATCAGTTGGTAACACCGGCGTTGTATTGGCGGATGGGGCGAGGGGGGCGTGTTAGCTAGCATTGAGCTAAAGGAGATCGACTTTACGGGTTCGTGCGGATGGGTTGAGCGCGGGGGAGAGAGAGGGCCGATGGATTGGGAGAGTGGGCGGATGGATTGGTTGGAAGGGTAGATTTCGTCTCATTGCGGAATGGAAGCCATGCGAACGTTGCCATCAAGTCGAGAAGTGTGTGGAGTGGGAGTTTGTCGTTCGATGATTCGGCGGCGAGAGTGGTTGGGATGTGTATTAGGTGGTTTGAGTGGCGTTGGTTTGTTGCGTCATGGAAGCGGAGTTGTGTGGGGACAGGAGAGTGGAGTGCAGGGGGCGGCGTCGACGTTTCGAGTGCGCAGTGTGGTGGAGTTGACGGGTGAGGTGCATTTGAAGTCACAGGGAGGTACAGCGACGCGGGGAGATGGCAAGGAGGAGATAGCGCGTCGTGCAGCGGTGCGTTCGGTCGCGACGTTGGATTTTGATGAGCAGTACGTATTGGATGGCTCGCAGGATGCGCCGATGGGGTATCAGTATTTTCACGAGGCGAAGTCGGAGATAACGGTTGATCGACATGAAACGCGCACTGTTTTGCGGGAGAATTGTCGTGAGGTAGTGAAGTGGGCGAGTGGTACTGGGGTTGTGGTATCGGGAGTTGCGGTTCCGTTGTTTTCTGCGGAGCGGGATTTGGTAGAGGGTTCATTAGATACAGCGTATTTGGATCAGTTGTTGACGGATCGCGAGGTGGCGATTGCCGACAAGTGGATTGTAGATCGCATGGTGGTAGCGAAGCTTTTTCATCTTGATGCAGTATTGGAAGGGGATTTGACCGTTTGTTTGGTGGAATTGGATGGAGAGAAGGCACATTTAGAGATAGAGGGGAAGTTACAGGCAAGTGTGCGGGATGTACCAACGGAGATGGAGATCAAGGGGAAGGGGGTGATGGATCGTGGCCAGGGATATTTGTCATGGTTAGCGATTCAGGTGGACGAGACGCGGGATATTGGAGAGGCGGAGCCTGGGTTTGCGGTCATTGCACAGATTCGTGTGTTACGTGCACCGATTGAGGGGATGAGTACGGGTCGAACGCTGCGAGATGTTTCCAAGGAGTCGTCGTCTTTACAGGCAGCGGAGTTGCTCCAGTATCAGTCCGACTTGGGGTATTATCGTTTTTTGGCTGATCGTCGTTGGTCGACTTATCGGGACAACGGTGAGGAAGCGACCTTGCGGTACATTCTCAACAACCGACGTGTAGCGCAGTGCAACATTACGAATTTGGTTGATTTTCAGGCTGGCGAGCAATTGACATTGGAGGGTTTTCAGGCGGATTTGAGCCGGATGGCATCGAAGACTGGTCGTGAGATGCTTGATGCGACGGAGAGGTTATCTCGCTCGGGGCATCGAGTATTGCGAGTGACATTGGTTGGGGATGCGGATGGGGTTTCGATTCGTTGGATTCATTATCATGTGTCGAATGATCAGGGTAGGCGATTGACGTTGGTGTTCATTACGGACGAGTCGTCGCTTGAGGTGTTTGGCGAGCAGGATGCTCAGATTGTCGAGACATTGGAACTGATGGCTTGGCCGACGAAGCTAGACAAAGAGGCTATCGAGAAGGCGGAATCGGTAGCGGAGAAACCGGTAGAGGCGAAGCGACCGACGAGGTAGAAGGTTAGAAAGTAGAAAGTAGAAAGTAGAGAGTAGCCATCCGCTGCCAAGCGGTGGTTGTGTGTGAGTCGTTAGTTACGGGATTCGGGGTATTCGGGAGCGTTGTATTGAGAGCATTGCGAGGAGCGTTTGTGTTGCGCCGTAGGCGGCAAGGGCGTAGAGAAGAGGGTGAAGGGGGATGAGGAATCTGCCGCCGGTTTCGTAGAGGATGGCGATGGAGAGTGCATCGGCGAGGCAGAGGGCGAGGAGCCATTTGGCAGTTTCTGGTTGATGTTTCAGTAGTAGGATGAGTCCGAGCAAGGCGAAGAGTTTCCAGAGGATATGATCGACTCGTGAGGGGCCGTAGTGTGTGATGAGACGTCGCCAAGCGAGGGTAGGTAGGTCGTTGGCATGATGCCGGATCCATTGGATTGTTTCCAAGGTGGCTTGGTTTGCGAGAGCGAGTTCGCGTTGTGCTGCGGACCAAGTTTTGGAAGCTTCGATTGAGTCGAGTTTAGATTGGATAGATTGTTCGGGTGACGGGTTCCAGTTTCCGGAGTCTGCGAGGGCTTCGTCGCAATAACCGCCTCGGAGGCTTGCGGGGCCTTGGGCTCCGAGGGGCATGAATGCGTTTAAGACATAGCAGTTGCGGATCCACCAGGGGGTTACGAGGAGCAGGAAGGTTGCTAGGAGTAGGGCAGGTGGGCGCCAGTTGAGGTGAAGTTTCCGAGTTTGTTCATGTTGATTTGGTGTTGGTGGCTTTGTGGGTTGGAATGCGGCAAAGAGGAGTAAAACAGGGAGCCAGAAGATCAGTAGAGACCGCAGGAGTACCATGAGAGCGAGCCAGATGCCGATGGAAGCGTA
Organism: Pirellula sp.; assembly: GCA_044344575.1. GTDB lineage: Bacteria > Planctomycetota > Planctomycetia > Pirellulales > Pirellulaceae > JBKCUI01. The sequence continues at coordinate 20,556 of JBIJCS010000017.1, forward strand.
CCGGGAGAGGTGTTGGGGGGAAGGTTTCGAGTTAAGCAGGATCACCATTAGGATTGCGACACCGAGTGCAGCCCATGGTTCGGTGAGGAAGTCTGTGTTGTATCGACGGATGGTTCTGTCGGCTGCTGCTAGGATTAGGGCGACGGAGGCGGCGAGATCAGGGAGGTGATTTTCGAGTTGTGAGGTGATAGCGTTGTTTGGTTGTTGGAGGCGGGCTTTCGTCCAAGAGTGGGCAGTGATGACTGCGAATGCTCCGGCAAGACTCAGGGCGAAGATGGAGAGAGCGCGGAGGGTGGCGAAGGCGAAAGGGCCACGCGGAACGCATTGATAGATGGATGCGATAAGGAGGGGTAGAAGGGGTGGTCGTGAGGTGGTGGGTCCGGGCCAATCGTGACGATCGAATTGGTTATAAAGCTCTGCGAGCGACGATTCTCTGTAGGGGGCTTGCCATTGAGGTTCGCTCCAAGCGAACTGGAAGCCTTGGGCGTTTGCGATGCTGTAGGCGATTGATTCGTAATCGGGTCCATCACCTTGAGGCAGTGGTGGGGCGGTCCAGAGTCCGGAGTTCCAGAGATGCA
>JBIJCS010000150.1:0-9604 GCA_044344575.1 Pirellula sp.
GCAATCCCGACTGGAGACATTGCTAGCAAATAGGGCAAAAACAGCCCCAAACAGGGGACAGTCCCTGAACCACAATGCATCTTTGCTAGCATCCGCTGATCGGTGCCACCCACGAATGGCCTTTGCTTGAACCGCATTGCATCTTTGCTAGCATCCGCTGATCGGTGCCACCCACGAATGGACAGTCCCGTTACATCTTTGCTAGCAATCCTATGCTAATTGAAGGTCGAGTACGTCGCTTTTGATTGCTCCCGTCCTAGCTATCAAACCGACGGTTTTTTCCACAGGCACCTTGTCTTGTTCGGAAGTTCAATAGACTGGTTTGCTAGCTCTATGTTCTGATCTTCAACCAGAAGCCTACCTACCGCTTACCTGAAAAGAATCTCGGTACTCCGACTCCAAACTAGATATCAACGCTGCCGTCCGTGCCGTCTCATCCCCCGGCACCAATGAGGTTTTTGCATGCTGCAATCTCCCCTTCGCTAATTCAAAATCCTCATTCGCGACCGCCGCTAAACTCAAATTGTGCCATGCCGCTCGATTCCATGGATGCACATCTGCCGCCTCTTGCCACTCCCGCTCCGCTAAATCCCAACGCCCCTGCCTCGCATAAGCGTTCCCACGACGAACCCTTGTTGAACCCGGCATGAACCAGGGCAAATCCAACACAACGTCAGTAACGTGTGTCGTGGGAACCAGCAACTCCCAAGACCTACGGGCCGATGCAGCGATCACTTTTAACTCACCCGACGATTGATAAGCCAAATCTGGATACTCCCGCTCCGCTCGAAGTCGATCCATGCAAATCGTCTTGTCACCCAATCGCTTCCCACTCTGCGCATCATAAACCGTCCATCGTACCGTTAGTGTTTCCGGTTGCGACTTTCGCCGTATGAAATCAAAAGCACGCCCCTGACTCGCTGGCTCCGGAACCTCTAAATGATGGCTTACGACCTCCGCAGCTAGCAAATACTGCGCTCCAACGCGTTTCGCCGCTCCAAATGCACCCATCTCGCTCGGCTGACCATCATAGGCCACTAACTGTATTCCTCCGGCGCGCTCAAGCTCATCTGGATAATATACCGCCAAATTCTGCATGGCTTGCGGACGAGCAACCACCATCGCTTGCTCCAACTTTTCTGCCACTGCATTCGCACCACCAACAGGTGCTATAGCCACTCGTACACTCCCACCCGTAGCCAACTGCGGTTTCTTCCAAACATGCATCGGTGCCGTCATGTGGCACCCCAAGAAACATCCCAAAACATGAATCCAACACACTGATTTGATGACGTGTTTGCCATGCATAATTTTCGGTGCCCTTCGCTCCCGTTCGCGCTCCGTATTCTGAACTAAATTGTATTCCCCTCCAGACATCACCCAGGAAATACAAGATGGCAACAGCAGCGTCAAGCTTACTAAGGCATTCTCGGGAGTTTAGGAAACCCAGGTAATTTGCCACAACCTAAATCACCCCTTTCGCGATGCACTCCGACGCATCGCTTCCGTTACCTCTTCTAAAATTGTCAACCTCCCACCATACGTCCTTTTGAGATTCTCTTCGGTGAAGACATCTTGCAATGGCCCCCATGCAACGGAATGCACGTTCAGAAGAAGCACATAGTCAAAGTACTGCGGCACCGTATGTAAATCGTGATGCACCACCAACAACGTCTTACCAAGATCCCGTTGCTCGCGAAGCACTTCAATGATCGATTGCTCAGTAGCCGCATCAACCGCTGCAAACGGCTCATCCAACAACAAAACATCGGAAGATTGAACTAACGCCCTGGCAAGAAACGTCCTTTGTTGCTGCCCCCCGGACAATTGACTGATCTGACGCTTGGACAACTCAGCAATACCGACTTGCTCCAACGCTCGCATCGCTCTGTCTCGATGCAACCGCCTCGTTCGACGAAACCATCCAATCTCTCGGTACAACCCCATCAATACCACATCTAATACCGTTGCGGGAAAGTCCCAGTCAACACTCTCACGCTGCGGAACATAAGCGATCCGATGTCTGATGTCTGCGAGCTCCCGCCCCTGCATCCGCACCGAACCGCTCAACCGCGGAACCAAATCCAACATCGCCTTGATCAACGTACTTTTACCAGCACCATTCGGTCCCACGATTCCCCCAAGCACCCCACGAGGAACCGAGAGATTGATCTCCCACAATACCGGTTTGCGATGATAAGCAACCGTCAAATCCGAAACCTCAATTGCGGACTCCAATGAGCTCGCAACCAACCCTCCGGCCTGTAACTCAACTGGGTTCACAATAAAATCGTTCTTTGGCTTGTTAGGATCAACGTTAACACTACCAATATAATCCACGGCTCCACAGTTCCTTTCAAGCCTTGTCCAAACATTCGAGATTTCTCTTCTGTTGATTTTCAGTAAAAAGTCCGTTAATAGTGCTGGTTGCAGTTGCTCAATCCCGCCGTATATACTCTTGACTGCCTCTCTAGTAACACACTCCAACTTACCTTACTCCTTTACGATCGCACATCTGCTGCCGTGGCGAAACTCTATTTCTACTACTCCACTATGAACGCAGGAAAATCCACAATCCTCCTGCAATCGAGCTACAACTATCAAGAACGCGGCATGCGAACACTGGTTCTATGCCCCGATTTCGATAATCGTTTTGGAGATCGAAAAGTCGCTTCTCGCATCGGTCTAAGCGCAGATGCCGTCCCCTTCGCTACTTCCGATAACCTGTTCCGTCTCGCACAACGAGAACACAACCACCAAGAAGTTCACTGCATCCTGGTCGATGAAGCCCAATTCCTCACGAAACCCCAAGTACGGCAACTCGGCGATGTTTGCGATCGACTCGACATTCCAGTCCTCGCATACGGCTTGAGAACCGACTTCCAAGGCAATCTATTCGAAGGCTCCCAATACCTTCTCGCTTGGGCCGATACACTCACAGAAATAAAAACGATTTGTCACTGCGGTAAAAAAGCGACCATGGTTCTTAGGATCGACACGTCAGGACGGCCTGTACGAGAAGGTGAACAAATCCAAATCGGCGGTAACGATCGCTACGTCACCGTTTGCCGAAAACACTTCTACGAAGGTCTAACCGAACGCTCCTCGGAACAGCTTCCGTTCGATGACCTCGGCAACTAACCAAAACACTTTTCTCTCCAAAACTTTCGAAACTAGGCACAATCCATGGTAGACACGCAACTTCAAGCCATCGAGTCAATCCCAGCACGCAAATCCTCGTCATCCATTACCCGCTGGCTCGTATTCCTCGCTGCCATCTCAGGATTCCTCTCCGTCGGAATAGGAGCAATGGCGTCGCATAGCCTTCCAAAACGACTGGCAGTTCAAGGGTTCGATGAAACAACAATCTCCAAAAAACTGGACCAATGCGATATCGGTTCCAAATACCAAATGGCTCACTCAATCGCGTTGCTCGCGCTCGGTCTCTCTGGCTTCGCTAATCATTCGAAATTAGCACAAATCGCTTCGAGCCTAATGCTGCTCGGCACCCTGTTCTTTTCCGGAGGACTCTACAGCCTGGTCTTCGCAGATGAAATAATCCATTGGAGTATCGTACCTATCGGGGGCTCTCTCCTGATGTTGGGTTGGCTTTCCCTCGCACTCGCGTCGCTTTTTGTCAAACAATAAGCCCCACCCGCAACAAGCCCCACTCGTATCGAGAAGGTAGCAACACGACCCCCTCCGAACAACCCAGGACCTATCATGCTGCATCGTCGGAAATTCCTCAACCAAAACCTTCAAACTACCGCCGCACTACTCTGTACTCCTTGCTTCATAGAAACACAACGCTGGGCACGAGCATCAACAATCCCACAAGATGAAATTCGATGGCACGACGTTCAAGAATGGGGTGTCGAAGGACGTGGCTTCAATGATACGGAAGCTTTTTACGATCGACTGCCCGCCAAAGCGAAATCGACAGTGCGTGAATCTGTTTGGGGACTATCACGACACTCCGCCGGAATGCTCACTCGCTTCCGAACCGACGCAACATCCCTTCATGTAAGCTACGAGGTTACGTCAAAAAACTTGGCGATGCCCCACATGCCTGCTACCGGCGTAAGCGGATTGGACCTGTACGCTAAAGACCTCGATGGTCGCTGGAAATGGGTCGCCGTCCTACCACCTAATAGCCCAGTAGTCGAACAACAGTGGGTCTCTGGCCTTTCCCCTGGCATCCGTGAATACGCTGTCTACCTTCCTCTCTACAACGGGGTCAAGTATCTCAAAATCGGTACACTGCCAAATGCTCGATGGGAACCCTTACCCCCACGTACTTCCAAACCTCTTGTGTTCTACGGAACCTCCATCACTCAAGGAGCTTGCGCTACCCGACCAGGCATGGCTCATACTTCCATCCTCGGACGTCGACTCGATCACCCAGTGATCAATCTTGGCTTTAGTGGAAGTGGAACAATGGACTTGCCCATCGCGGAACTACTCGGTGAAATCGATGCTGCTGTGTATATCATCGACTGCCTCCCCAACATGACTGCCGACGATGTCCGACAACGCACAGTACCGTTCATTTCGAAACTTCGATCTCTTCAACCTTCGACGCCCATCCTTCTTGTAGAAGACCGCAGTTACTCCGGCAGTTGGCTCATCCACTCGCAACGAGAACGCAATATCGCCAGTCGAACTGCACTTGCTGAAGAGATGTCTCGATTGCGAGAACTACAAGTCAAGTACCTTTATTACTTAGGGGGAGAGTCCTTGCTCGGCGCGGACCGCGATGATACCACCGACGGGTCGCATCCCTCTGATCTAGGCTTTCAAAGACATGCAGATGCGTTTGAGCCAGCTCTTCGTTCACTGTTATCGTCCTGATAAATCCCAAAATACCTGAGCTACGATATTAGCTGTAGGTAACTCATGCGTTACTGCGATCGGCGTAAATACTCCGTCGTCGCGCTCGCACCTGCGGATTACCTTGCGCCTCTTTCAATTCATCACGTAACTCTGTATCACTCATTCGAAGCTGTTGCTCAAATCTCCACCATTGCCAGCCGTAATCTACAGATGCAAAGCAAAACCAAATAAAACCTACTTGCCAACCAATCCGTAAAAAAAATTGCCAAGCCGCAGCGGTGGCTAATGACAACTCCAAGCTACTCCAGCTCAAAATCTCGGCTTTTTCATGCCAAAGTGCGCTGACTACAACCACAGTCACAACCACTAATTTCACACAACCCAGCACAGCCCCGATCATCGACTCCACCGATAAAAATGCAAGCCCAGGAGTCCCTAAGCCACCTTCGCTAAACTTGGCAAGTAACCGTTGCGGCATCCATCGAAAACCCGCTTGGGCAAATCCCGCAACACAAGCAGCAAGCAGTATCGCCATCAAGATGGGCAGTACCAACCATGCGGTACTCCAGAGACGCTGTACAAGATCCAACATAGACACTTGCCCATCGCCTGTAGGATTCCAAATAAGATTCTCTCGCAGTATCTGTACGAGAGAATCAACCAAACTTGGAGCCGTCCACTGTAGAACTCCCAAGCCAACCAACCAGAGCAGGGCCGGGGCCAACTCGCTACTCCGTGGGAAATGCCCCGCCTCCCTCGCCCTTCGACGCCGCATCTCGCTCGCAGGATGTTTCTTGCTCTCTCCCGTTTCAGCCATCAAAGCCTCGCTTAACTATGTCCGCTGTAGCTTGATCCTGCGACTCTCTCTGCATAGAACTCGACCGAGATCCAGGCAATACCATTTGACTTCTTATACTATCCGCCCAGACCGCGACCTCTTGCTGATAGCTCCATCCAAAACTACTGACGAATACCAATAAGCTCGCAAGTATGCCCATGAACGGAATACTACCTCCGAGGGTTGAGGAATCTAAAGTCCGAAGCGACTTCCTAATCCACTCGCTAATGAATAACACAAAAAAGGAAATACAAGCGGCGGGAAAGGCAATCTGAATCCCAATCACCAATGCATCTCCAAAACGCATCGGGATTTCAACCAAAAGCCCCGGCCAGATGACTTCCTCGGTTGTGCTCGGACGCGATGAATTCTCACGAAAAATAGTTCCCAACGGATACCGAGCTAAACTTTCGAAAACCAACTGGACCAGCCAGCGATGAGCACCGACCAAAACAAAAAAAACTCCCGCAATCCACCAAACAAATCGTTCAATCAAATCGCGTTCGCCGAGACCGCTTGAATCACCGGAACCTCCAAAAGAAACCCCTGTTATTCCAGCAAGCATATTCCCACCGGTTTGAAACGCGAGGCAAAACAAATGCATCGCTACCGCAATCATCCCACCGTAGAACAACTCACCGATGAGTCCAAGCAAATACTGCAATGGAGTGGTAGGAAGATAAATCGTGCCTTGTACGCATACCAAAGGTAGTAACGCTACAACCGAAATCATCGTTAACCAAATGCGCGTTCCCCACGACAACAACATTCCAGAAAGCATCGGTAAGGCAAGAAATATTGGGCCGAATCGCAGGGCAGTACAAATCCAGCACCAACTCCACTGCTCAATCAAAATCATGGTTGCCCCTGATGCGATACGACATGCGGTATTCGATGAATTACATCGTGAGAATAGTCAACCAACCGCTCGACCATCCAAGGCAAAATAAGAATCAAAACAAATCCGACAAGCAACAAACGAGGTACGACGGATAGACTAGAGTCCTGGATCTGAAAAACGGACTGCACGACCCCAAGGATCAACCCAATGACCAGTGCCAAGAACAAGATCGGCCCAGCAATGACGAAGACTTGGAAGAGCGAATCGCGAATCAGATCAATGGCGTCTTGCGTTTGCATGTTCAATCTACTCACTCGCACAATGAATCGTGATGACCATTTCAACGATCTAGTCGACGAAATAACTAAATCGGAACAAAGCTACCGAAGCTATCCAAAAGCATCTGTACAACAAGTCGCCAGCCATCTACCAAGACAAATAAAAGCAACTTGAAGGGAATCGCAATCGTCGCCGGCGATAGCTGAGATAATCCTAGTGCTGTCGTCACGGCTGCAATCACCAAGTCAAGAACCAGAAATGGTAGATAGATTTGAAACCCCATCAAAAAGGCTGTCTTTAATTCGCTCAACATGTATGCCGGTAACAACACGACCAACGGAACACTCTCAAAATGATCTGGAGAGCTCTGACCAGGAGCGTATCGCTGATAGAACAAGTGAACATCGTCGTAGTTTCCAGCCATCGCTATCTGTTGCGACATAAAATTTCGAATCGGTGCAACTCCTTTTTCCCAAGCGTCCTTAGCCCCCATCTGACTTCCCGCAACCGTGTAAGGCTCGATCGACTCGTCGTAGACTTGTTTCCACACCGGACTCATCACGGCTAACGTGATAAATAGCGACAAGCCTCCCATCACCTGAGTCGGCGGCAACTGAGAATTCCCGAGAGCCTGTTTCAAGATCCCTAGCACGATCACGACGCGGACATAGCAAGTCGTCATCAGCAACGCTGCCGGAGCTGCGCTTAACAAGGTTAAAAACAACAGTGTTTGTACCGACTGCGAAATACCCCGTGGCCCCATCCAAACTTCTGCTTGCTGCAACCAATTTTCCGAGTCAAACGTGGAATCCCTAAGTTTCTTTTTCTCGATGGTTTCCAAAGTCTCAGGGCCGATTGGTTGTGGTACTGCCCGAATCGCTTGCGGTTCCTTTTGGCCTCCTAACCTACCATCGGAAGCGGCACCAGGAATTCCATCGGTACTCGCATCACTGCGGACCATTCCCAAGGAACGACCAATTCGCGTCTCGGCTCCCGCCTGAACTACCTGCCCACGAACAACTTGGGGTCCTAGCAGCACTGCGAAAGCGAACAAAACGAACAAGCCTTGGAGGTCGCTGACGTCCAAGCGCACCGTTCCCAGCACCGAATGAATCCAGTTCTTTCGGTAAACTTTGCTAGCAAACTTATTGGGAATCAGGAGATTGAAGCGTTCCATACCCGTTCCGGTGTACAGGATTCCGCAGCTTGGATGCAATACTGCTCACCGGGAGGAGCTCTTGAAAGCCTTAGGCAAAGACATCCCGATCAAGCATTCTGTACTGAATAGCCTCTTCGACATGATGAGGGGCAATTTCGTCTGCTTGTTCCAAATCCGCGATAGTCCTAGCGACCCGAATCACCTTGTCATGGGCTCGAGCAGAGAGGCCAAGTTCAGAGACAGCAGTTCGCATGCGTTGGGTTTGTAGTTTACCCAGAGGACAGTGCTGTCGTAGCTCACGGCTGTTCATATGCGCGTTGGTAAGAGTCTTTGAACCGGAAAATCGTTTTGTTTGCCTTGCCCTCGATTCTGTAACTTGTTCGCGCATCATCGCGCTGCTGGTTCCGGGAAGTCCATGGGCAAGTTCATCAAAAGGAACTGCGGGAACTTCGATGTGAATATCAATTCTGTCCAGTAGCGGACCGGAAATGCGTGCCATGTAGCGTTCGACTTGCACTGGAGTGCAGTTACAACTTCGTTTTGGATCGGTTCGATATCCGCAAGGGCAGGGGTTCAACGCTGCGACCAACATGAAGCCTGCTGGAAATGTAGTACTGCGCATCGCGCGCGAAATGGTAACCACTCGATCTTCCAAAGGTTGCCGCATCACTTCGAGAGTCTTGCGATTGAACTCTGGAAGTTCATCCAAAAACAAGACTCCATTGTTGGCCATAGATACTTCTCCCGGTGCGGGAGGACTACCGCCTCCCACGAGCCCCGCATCGCTAATGGTATGATGCGGTGAGCGAAACGGTCGCTGAACCATCAAAGGCTGACCGGGGATCAAGCGTCCTAGAGCCGAATAGATGCGAGTCGTCTCGATCGACTCTCCAGGAGACAACGTTGGAAGAATACTCGACAAACGCTTTGCCAACATTGTCTTTCCCGATCCCGGAGGTCCTATCATCAGCAGGTTATGATTCCCTGCCGCCGCAATTGTCAACGCACGTTTTGCCATCTCCTGCCCACGCACGTCACTGAAATCTACGTCGTACTGGGAATAGCTTTCATAAATCTCCTGCAGGCGACTTGGTACTGGATCAATGTCCAGAGTGCCAGCCATAAACGCAGCCGCCTCGCACAAATTCGCTACAGGTATGACGTCGATATCCTCAACCACCGCGGCTTCCCTCGCATTGGCAGATGGAACCACTAAACCCTTAATCCCATCCTGCTTCGCTGCAGCAATCGCCATCGATAACGCTCCTTTGACTCCGCGTGTATGGCCTTCAAGTGACAATTCACCGACCAGTGCATATTCATTGATGCGATCCGACTGCACTTGCGAACTACCGATCAACATCCCCATGGAAATCGGCAAATCAAAACTAGCCGCTTGTTTTGGCAATTCGGCAGGAGCAAGATTGATAACGATCCGATCTTGCGGCCTGAGAAATCCAGCGTTCACCAGTGCACGTTCTACGCGGTGCGTACTCTCACGAACCGCCTGCTCAGGCAATCCTACCAACACAGTCTTCGGGAGAGCTGCCGGCGACAAGTCAACCTCGACATCCACCGGTACCGCATCAATCCCCACCAACGAATACGTCTTGAGCTTCGCTAACATATCCACAATCCCTGCAACCGGTCCATG
>JBIJCS010000098.1:0-11461 GCA_044344575.1 Pirellula sp.
CGTTGATCAACAAGGACTGCAAAGCAGTCGGCACGCCCTCCCTCGATCTCACTGTATCGAGATTCCCCCCGGCGCATCCGATTTGGCAAAAATACTTTCAGAACCTAAGTTGGCCTCGTTTTTTACCAGCCAGCTCCAGACATTCGCACTGGAAAAAAGGAGTTCATATCCGTCTGAGAAAGAAGAATCGCCTTCCCTATCTCGACGACCTCAGGGAAGTTCCCTGCAATATTAATGCTCTCACTCGGATCGCTTGACAAATCGTATAACTCCCAGCCTTCCGGTTCGCTCTTTGCCAATCCGCGACGAATTAATTTGAAGTTATCGAACCGGACAGCCACTTGTCCTGAATATTCGGGAAAGACCCACACCATCGGCAAATTGCGATGAAAATCGCCATTTGCGATCTTTCCTTCCAACACTGGCAACAAACTCTCGCCGTCGAGCATAGTCCTGACCGCTTGCGATTCGAATTCATCCCGAGAAACTTGTCCGACTTCACAAAGAGTTGGAAACCAGTCTGCAAAACAACTTGGTGCATCGTGTTCGCGGCCGGCGGGAATTCGCCCTGGCCACCGCGCGATCATCGGAACGCGAATCCCTCCTTCGTAAACATCTCCCTTGAAACCCCGCAAATTTCCCGTGCTATGAAAGAACTTGGGATCAGCACCGCCAATGTGGAAATCGTTCTGCTTGCCTGGGTGAGTTGGCCCATTATCGCTACTGAAGATCACGAGGGTGTTCTCCGTCAGTCCATTGCGATCAAGCGCGTCGAGAAGTCGTCCTACATACTGATCCACTCTTTGAACCATTGCGGCATAAGCCGCGCGAGGTCTTGGATGCGGCAGATAACCGTTTTCTCCTCGATAAACTTTTGTATCCCAGTCCGCAGGAAAAGCTTCGAGGTCTTGAACCGGAGGGTGCATTGCAACATGCGGCTCAATACACGGAAAGTACAAAAAGAAAGGATGCTCTTTCTGCTCGGAAATGAACAACTCGGCCTGTTCCATCATCAAGTCTGGAGCATACCGTTCTCCGACCCAGTCCTCAGCAATGACGCTGCCCTCGAGTTGTTTACGATGGCCTGGTTTTGGACGCGAATTGATTTTCACCTTGCGATCGTTATCCCATAAGTACTCGGGATAATAACTATGAGCAATCGCTTGACAATTGTAGCCAAAAAACCGGTCAAAACCTTGTTGGTTTGGATCCCCAGTGCTTCCTACCGGCCCTAAACCCCACTTCCCAAAGCCGCCTGTTACGTATCCGCTTTTCTTGAGCATCTCCGCAATGGTTACCGCGTCATCTGTTATCGGATGCTGCCCCTCAGTAAATTCCGGAAAATGCACCTTGGCCTGTTTGTTCCCTCGAATCTGTGCATGCCCTAAATGCTTTCCCGTCATCAAGACACAGCGGGAAGGCGCGCACACTGGAGCTCCACTGTAATGTTGCGTGAAACGCATTCCCTCTCGCGCTAATCGATCAATATTGGGGGTCTTGATCTTTGTTTGCCCATAACAACCGAGTTCGAACACCCCCAAATCGTCACTCAAAACAAACACAATATTCGGGGGACGTTCTGGTTTTTGTATCTTCTTCCGAGGCTCCGTTCCAAAACATGAATTACCGAAGACTTGCAACAACACAAACACGGCCGCCGCAGATGCCAACCCCTTCGCTCGTTTCGCTCGACGACGCTTCACTGATATTGGCAACCAAAACAACCACAAGCCAGTAGCCCACATTGCCAACATGACTATTCCTGCCGGTAGAAATAATCCAAGTTTAACCGTATCACCTCCGAAAAATGATCCATCATGCATCGATTCGATCCAATCCGACCGGCGTATCGCCTCCTGCAACACGCGACCATCCGCCAGATCCATCTGAATCTCCCAACTATCTTTCGTCGTTATTTTGGCTATTCCTTTCGATGGGCGAATATCAATTCTCTGCACATCTTCCCAAGTTTCCACGTGCGCCAACTGACAGTCGCGCATGCGCTTAAGCATTGTATCAAAATCGACGATAGCTCCTTCTAAGTTCCCAAATGATTGACCTCCCTTCTGCTCTGCAGGCTGAACCCAACTCCATTGCTTTTTGACCTGCAGCAGAACTCCCGTCGCGGCAACAATCAACAGAGGAATCGCTACCAGCAGCGTTCCCCAATAGTGAATTTGACGTATGACTCGATTCATGGGCTCTTATTGGCTTCTTGCCGACTCTCTATCGCACTACGACGCTCTCGAATACGTTCTAAAAACGTTTTAACAAATGGATTACTCGGACTAGACTTGGCGAGCTTCTCCGCAATCTCGACTGCTTGCGTCATGACCTGCCTTGCCCTCTCCGGTCTTCTTACGGATCCATAATACTCTCCCAATTGGGATGTTGCTTGCAGAAGATGCACAGCATAAATAGGAATATCGGGAAAACGATCTACTAGCGACTGGTGGATTCCGATCGCCTGTTGAAAATTCGCTAAACTAGTATCGATCTTTTCTGCTAACGGCCTATCATCCCCCTCAATCGATTGCCAAGCGGATCGAACCAACAAATTAGCATGCAACGTTTGGTACTCAGGCACCAACGGAAAGGCTTCAAGAATCTCCTTGCTCAACAGAAGTGCTTGCTCCAAATATTCTTCTCCACTGTCGGCGTTGTAGGCCTTCAAAAAATAGAGATTTGCAAGCTCGTATTTCAGCACTGCAGCATCTTTCTTTTCTATCATCAAATCGTTGAGAATGCTTTTTGATTTCTCAAACGCTTCTTGAGCTTCGTCCGTCTTGCCTAACACCCGGCATAACCCCATACGATCACGATAAGTTCTCGCAAAAGCTAGCTTGTATACGAAAGATTGTTCTACCGCCAAGGTCCCCTTACACAGCGTCTCGAGGTACCCTAAAGCCTCGGTGTTTCCAGCTAAGTCCCGTTCCATGCGCATCCGCTGCGGTGGTGCCACCAATTCGGCGCGCACACCATTGCCCCTTTGTCCAGTCTGCCAAGGAAATCGACGGCGACGTTCATTTGCTAGCCGCTCAAATGCTATTCTCGCACTCGCGCTGCTCATCTTGTTCAGCAACGATGCTGAGAGAAATAGCCCTTCGGCAGATTTCGCAAACTCTGGGTACCGTGCCAGAATCCGCTTCGCATTATCTAACTCCATTACAGCCCGTGGTATCAGTCCACGTTGACTGAGAACCTCCACCAGCGTTTCGCGTGTTTGCAACTCTTCTCTCAAGAGATCGGACAGGCTACGATCGCTTCCTGATTCTCTCGACTCGCCAGATCGCTTGATGCCAGCATCCGCTTCGCTATCCTTTCCATTCGATCCGCTGAGCTCTTTCTCCCACTGTACTCGCAACCGCTCCAAATCGCGAATAGCTTTGCCCAGCGATGCAATCGCTTCATCCGATTTGCCAATCCGCTGCTCGATCTCTCCAACGCGCCGCCTTGCAATCGCAGCATCGAATCGCAAGTCCGCAGTGTTCTCCTCCGCAAAGCGCTCGAAAAACACTTGCAACGACTTGAGCAGTTCCACATCCGCTACCGATAACACAACGCCTGAAAAAGAATCCGTATCCGCGTCATCGAGATCCAAAAAATCCGGAGTCAACGCAGCCCCACGCGAAGCAATGTTTGCTGTGATCGTATCAAATGCTTCTAACGCCAATTCCAAATTGCGTTCTGCACGCCGCTGCTCAACCTCCGCCGAACGCAAGGCTTGTGACTTCTCCTCCAACCCACGTGCAACCTGCTCGTAAGCTTGCGTTAATGTCTTCAACGATTCCCGCTGCTGCTGATTCCACAAGCCCAACACGATCGCGAGTGTTAGCAGAAGTCCGAACAAAGTCCCCGCCAACACGGCAATTGCAGGATTTCTTCGAGCCCACCTCACCGACTTATCCCACCAACTCGCTCGCCTCGCTAAGATCGGTCGATCCTCTAGGAAGCGTAACAAATCCTCTTCGAACTCGCGTGCTCGCTGATACCGCAATCCCGGCTCATTCGCACACGCCTTCTGCAAAATGGTCTGTAGATCCGTCGGCAACGAACGTTTGTCGATCGCGCTGAAACTGATACTACTTGGGTTCGCAGGATCTAATAAACGCTGCTTCGGTGCACTAAATGCAGGCCGTAGCGTCAGCAACTCAAAGAGTGTCAACCCAAGCGAATAGATGTCGCTGCGCACATCGCTGCTACCTCGCAACTGCTCAGGTGCCATATAACGCAACGTACCGAGTATTTCACCTGACTGCGTCTGACTCTCCCAATCCTCTCTTCGCGCAAGACCGAAGTCGGCTACCCAAATGGTTCCCGACTGATCCAATAGTAAATTGCTCGGCTTGATGTCTCGATGCAATACACCAGCTTTATGCGCATAGTCAATCGCATTCGCAACTTTACTCATGAGCCTGCATATATTCCGAAAGTAATGCTTCGGTAAAAACCTAGTGAATTCCTCAGATTCCGTTTCGCTACTTGATCGAGTAACGCGAGATCGAGGAGTTGCCTCCACAGTTCTTCTTTCTGAAGTTCTTCGTTCCTCTGTTCTTCCCTCCGACCCCGACGTGGGCTTGGAACCCCTCCCTGGATGCGCAACTTGATCGCTCGATTTTCCTGATACCAATCGATCTGCTAACGTCGCTGCTTGGCAACTCTCACCATCGCTCACACCTCCGAAATCACCTTGCTCTCGTATCGCTTCAGAGGCCCATCGCAAACGAATCGACGCGACCACCTGAGCCATCGTTACACCATCGATCAACTGCATCGCGTAGTACTGCAGGCCGTGATCTTCTCCGATTCCATAAATCGGTACGATATTGGTATGGTGTAAACTTGCAGCCGATTCTGCTTCTCTCCGAAATCGTTGACGATGCTGCTCATTCGATGACGCCAACTCGTTGATCACTTTCAACGCAACAGAACGCTGAAGCGAACACTGAACCGCTTCATATACAATTCCCATGCCTCCATGACCTATCCGTCGAACGATCTGAAAGTCATCGAATCGCAGTGGATTACTGACACTCCCGGATGATCCAGTGACATTTGCAATAGCGGCTCGATCCCAAGTCTCCAGAGATACAGAATTCAGCGATAACGTCGCATCAGACGACTTCGCCACGTCGAACGACTTCGTGACATCCACCAACGCAACTTGTTCAAGCATCAACAGTGCAGGGAACACTTCGCGGATACTCTCTGCAAAATCAGGGTGAGCCGCCGCATACGCCTCGATCTGTGGGGCTCGCCCATGACGAACCTCCATCAGAAATTCGTTCACCAGTTCTTCGAAAGGATGGCGTTGCCCCTCTAGTTCACTCGTAGGATCCGAAGCCATCAGCTTTTCTCCTCAGGTCGCATTCGCGAATCATCCACCGAGGATTGCACCAACTCCGCTAATCGCTTCGTCGCACGCACATAACGATTACTCGCCGCCGTGGGAGTCAAACTCAACGCCTGCGCAGCTTCAACATTGGACAATTGCTCAAAATGACGAAGTGCAAGGACTTCGCGATCCAACTCACTGAGTTTTTCAAGTGCCGCATGCAAACCTCGTCGATCCTCACGCTTGATCGCGGCATGGCTTGGCGAAGTCAAGTCATCCACGAGAAAACTCGCCAACGAAACGTTTGTAGAGTCTGAATCCCATACTTCCGGAACAGAACGTTCGCGTTGCACCGCTCGCTTTTCACGACTGTGACTGCGCTGAAGATCCCACAAAGCCTGAAGCACCCTCTGCCGCAACCAGATAAAGGGCGAGAGCGATCCGTCCTGCGGCCACTCTTCGAATCGGCGCAAAACTTCCAAGTAAGCCTCTTGCAAGACATCCGCCACGTCCATTCTGACGCGAAAAACAGGATCCATCCGAAAACGTACGATCCGCTCAAATCGCGAGCGCTGGGCCTCGTAGTACGCCGTCATCTCTTCTATCGTCCGTACGTCGTCGTTCCGGTTGTCCAATCCGTCTCGCTCGCTCATGCTCCCCTTTTGTCGCTCTGCTCGAATCATTCGCTCTTTTGAGTCATTCGCTGTTTTTGAGCCATTCGCCAAGTTGGAATCGCTACACGCATGCGCATCGTATTTAAAGAAACCTCCGTCGGTGATTTAAGAATCCCAAAAATCCTGCATGTGTTCCGTGGATGCACACCGATCCGCGACGGTATTCTATAGAAGAGGCAGGTCCGATGAATACAATCACGCCCCCTTATTCGCAGAACTGTCCCTAGAATCGTTGTAATTTCACTTCAATCGCTTCGTTAAATCATTTTATCCCATCCCTTTGTGACATACCTGAGCCATTCCATGAAACACCTCCAATCCTTCGCCCAATCCGTTGCCCTATTGGCATTTAGTACTTGCGCCTTGAATCTTCAGGCACAAGACCGTGATCCTCCACCTGCGGACAAACCCGCTGCGGACGAACCGACTCGCAACCGCGATAACCCAGAACGCGAAGGACGCAACCGCCCGAACGCCGAACGCCAAAATCCGAATCGACCAAACGCCGATAGGCCAGGAATGTTGCAACGACCCGGGCAAGGAAGATTTGGGCAAGGAGGCCCCGGGGGCCCTGGCCCTGGCCAAGGTGGACCCGGCCAAGCTGGCGGATTTGCTCCACAAGCCCTCGCCATGATGCTGCGCAATCTCCCCGTCGTTAAGGCTCTCGATGCCGACGAAGACGGACAACTCTCTCCCGGCGAGATCGAAAACGCTTCGAAGTCGCTGCTCAAACTCGATAAAAACGGCGATGGTATCATCAGCCAAGAAGAAATGCGGCCCGATCCAGCGCAAATGCCGATGTTCGCAGCAGGTGGACCACAAGGCCCCGGCGGTCCTAACAACCGTCCCGGAAACGCCCAAGGTCCAGAAATGATGATGCGGATGTTTGAATCCCGAGATGCAAACAAAGATGGTAAACTCACCGACGATGAGATCCCTCCCCAAATGCGCGAACGCATCTCCAACATAGACTCCAATAACGATGGAGCGATCGACCGATCGGAAATCGAACGCGCTATGCGCCGTTTCGAAGGAATGCGTCCCGGTAACCGACCCGAACGTGCCGGATCAGGCGGCCAAAACGTGCCACCTCGACGCCCCCAATCCGATCCTGATTCCGATCCAAAACCACAAGCAGAAAACCCAAGCCGCTCGTAATCACTTCCCAACATCGCTCGAACGCTTCATGTAGAGACCTGACCGATGCATGCATGGACTAATACTCGTGCCTTTCCGTTTCTGTTGGCACTCCTGACAAGTGCCACACTCACGCAAACCAACGGCAAGGCATTGGTTGCACAAGAACCGCAAGTGGCCACACCAACCGAAATGGTTGATGCCACAGCCAAACTCTCCAACGAACAGATCCAATTCTTTGAAGCCAAAATCCGCCCCGTCTTGATCGAACATTGCTACCGCTGCCACTCCGCCGACGGCCAAGGAATCCGAGGGGGCCTCGGGGTCGATAGCCGCGACGCTCTGCTCGCCGGTGGAGAATCCGGTCCAGCAATCGTTCCAGGTAATCTGGAACATAGCCTGCTCTGGAATGCCATTAGCTACCAAGACTATCGCATGCCCCCGAAAGGCCAGCTGCCAGAACAAGTCCTTCAAGATTTCAAAACTTGGATTGAAATGGGTGCACCCGATCCACGTGTCAACGAAGGGGTTGTCGTCCACTCCAAAGTCACCCGTGAAGACATTGAAAAAGGAAAATCACACTGGGCATTCCGACCGTTGCAATCCACAACAGAGCCTATTGAGCCAACCGAGTCTCACACACCTAGTTGGGCTATTTCATCTATCGACCGATTCGTTGCGCAGTCTTGGGAAAAGCACGGTTTGACACCGAATCCAGATTGCCAACCGAATACACTCGCCAGGCGACTGTGCTTTGATCTCACCGGACTTCCCCCCACTCCACAGCAACTCTCTGCCTTCAGTGAAGCCTGGAAAAACAACCCTCAATTCGCAATCGAGGACTTTGCAGATTCCCTGCTCGCGTCCGATGCTTATGCAGAACGCTGGGGACGCCATTGGCTCGATGTCGCTCGTTACGCAGAAACCAGCGGTAAAGAATCCGATGTGGTATTCCCGAACGCATGGCGTTACCGCGACTATGTCATCGACGCCTACCGCACAGACAAACCGTACGACCGATTCATCGTCGAACAAATTGCTGGAGACTTGCTACCAGCAAACAACGATGCCCAATGGAACGAACAACTCATCGCTACCGGATTTCTTGCCATCGGTCCCAAGAGCCTCACTGAACAAAATCCTCGGCAGTTCCAAGCAGACTTGATCGATGAACAAATCGATGCCACAACACGTGTTGTACTCGGATTATCGGTCGGCTGCGCTCGCTGCCATGATCACAAGTTCGATCCCATTCCCCAAACCGATTACTACGCTCTCGCCGGAATCTTTCAAAGCACCGAAACTTTTTACGGCGGAGTTCGCAGCAATCGAAATCGCCAACCGTCGAATTGGATTCAACTCCCAGTCCCAGACGCAGCCCCCGTCGGCAAACCAATCCCCGCTACAGAACTCGCTGAACTCAAAAAGGAACTAGAACAGCGTCAAACAGAACTCGTCGAAGCTCGACGACTACAACGCTCCGGGAACCAGCCGAACAATCGTTTGCTGAACGCGAATATTCTCGAACAAATCGTCGCCCAACTCTCTGACAGAATTCAAAGTGTCGACGAGAAAGGCCACCCGGTATCCGTTTGTATGGGAGTCCAAGACCGAAACGAGACACGCAATGCACGCATCCTCGTTCGAGGTGAAATCGACCAACCCGCACAAGAAGTACCCAGAGGATTTATCCAAGTCCTCGGAAACTTGCCTGTGAAGCTACCTGCAAATGCATCCGGTCGCCTGGAATTCGCCAAATGGCTCGTCTCGGAGGACAATCCACTGACACCTCGTGTCTACGCGAACCGAGTCTGGCAACATTTGATCGGCCAAGCTCTCGTGCGAGAACCAGACAACTTCGGTGCCTCTGGACCTTCTCCCACCCATCCCGAACTCCTCGACCACCTCGCTGCTGAACTTATCCAAGGTGGCTGGTCGACAAAAACACTCATTCGCAAAATCGTATCCTCACGAGTCTATCGTCTCTCATCAGATTGTGAAAACAACCAATTAGAAGCCGATCCCGAAAACGAATGGATTGCTCGTGCAAACATCAAACGACTCGAAGCAGAATCGATTCGCGATGCCATGCTCGCTGTCAGCGGCTTGATCAACACCAAACGACCTAAAGGTTCGATCATGGCAAGCTACGGTTCGTCTACGATGGGACCCAATGGCCCCATCAATATCCCATTGCTTGCTACAGCCCCTATGGCTCGAAACCAACCCGGACAGCCAAACACTCCGCCACCATTCCGCAATCCAAATATCAACCCTTTAGAACTCCCAAATTACTTCCGCTCCGTTTACCTACCTATCGCTCGCAATAGCCTCGTCCGCTCACTAGACGTCTTCGATTTTGCCGAACCAAGCCTCGTCGTCGGAACGCGCGAAATCTCTCATACGGCTGACCAATCCCTCTACTTGTTGAACAATCCTTTTGTTCTTGAGCTCAGCGACAATTTTGCCCGCCGGGTCTTGCAATCCACGAAAGACACCCGGGGACGTGTGACTACGGCCTTTGAACTCGCTTGGGGACGTCCACCCACCGCACGTGAAATGTCTGCAACCCTATCCTTCCTCCGAGAAGCTAAACAACTTCTCGAAGACGATCCAGCAACAAACTCCAACCGAACCAGCCGCTCACCACGGGACGAAGAAATCCTATTCCAAGCGTACAGCCAAATGTGCCAATCACTCTTCGGTGCATCCCAGTTCCGTTTGGTTCAATAAGCCCTTCGATGAAGCCTTGATGTCAACGGCGACCAGAATCTCAGCCGTGACTTCCTGTCAAACTTCGACTCCAATTACTATTCGCTTCCCATCAGAGAATCCCACCATGCATTCCCGACGCCAACTACTACAACACGTATCAGCCGGTTTCGGATACCTCGCCTTTGCAGGCCTGAGCACTCTCGACGCTCGACGCTCGATAGCTGCAGATGGAGATGACAGCTCCTCGACGCCGTCCGCATCGAGTAATCCGTTAGCACCCAAGGCACCTCACTTCGCCGCGAAAGCAAAACGGGTGATTTTTTTGTGCATGCAGGGAGGCCCATCGCACGTTGATACGTTCGATTACAAACCGCAACTTACCAAAGACGAAGGCAAGCGTGGCAGATTCAATGGCGCAAAGCTGATGCCCTCGCCTTGGGAGTTTAAGCAACGCGGACAAAGCGGATTATGGATTAGCGAACTATTCCCCGAACTTGGAAACCACGCGGACGAACTCTGCTTGATCCGCTCGATGCACTGCGATCAACCGATCCATCCTCGAGCGATGACTCAAATGCATACAGGCAATGCCCAGTTTGTACGCCCATCACTGGGTGCTTGGACTCTCTATGGATTGGGAACGGAAAACGCAAACCTTCCAGGCTTCATTGCGTTAAATCCCCAAGCTGCAGCGGCACAGAACTATGGTAATGCGTTTCTTCCGGCCATCTATCAAGGAACAAAAGTAGGCCGGCCCCAAGGTCCTCGACCCGCCATGGCAAGAAACCTCCCGCGTGGTTCAGGACCCGTTCTGCCAGACCTAGCGAACCCTCGATTATCACGCACCAGTCAACGCGCTCAGATCGACTATATCCAAAAACTCAATGCGGAATCACGAAGCGCTGAGGCGCACGATCCAAATGTCGACGGCATCATCGAATCCTATGAATTGGCATTTCGCATGCAAGACACATTGCCCGAATTGATGGATCTCTCAGGAGAGTCCGAACAAACACTTGCCATGTACGGAATCGATCAACAACCCACCGACACCTTCGGACGCCAATGCCTTCTCGCCAGACGTTTTATCGAAGCCGGCGTACGCTTTGTTGAACTGAATCATGGCAACTGGGATCACCATCAACGCCTAAGTACTGCCCTTCCAGAGAAATGCCGTGAAATCGATCAATCAATCGCAGCATTATTAAAGGACCTGTATCAACGCGGAATGCTCGAAGACACCTTAGTCATCTGGGGTGGTGAATTCGGACGAACGCCCGACGCACAAAATGGCGATGGTCGAGACCACAACAACAAAGGATACACCACTTGGATGGCAGGTGGCGGTGTACGCGGCGGACTCAGTTTCGGTGCAACCGATGAACATGGTCGCGAAGCGGTCGAAGACAAATGCCATATCCACGATTGGCACGCCACCATCCTCCATTTACTCGGTCTCGATCACGAACAGTTAACCTACCGTTATGCAGGTCGTAACTTCCGATTGACCGATGTCTACGGCAACGTACTCAAACCGATCGTCGCCTCGTAAAGCGGTTCCGATACCGTACGAGTTGCGTTGAACCCTCTTAGCGCCAGC
>JBIJCS010000282.1:0-6499 GCA_044344575.1 Pirellula sp.
TGAGATTTTGCGGACGCTCGAAGCGAATCAACTCGATCAGAATACGTTGATTCTGTTCTGTAGCGATAATGGACCAGTCTTAGACGACGGATACGAAGATTCAGCGATCGAGTCGCTTGGAAGCCACGACCCAAATGGGCCTTTACGCGGTGGGAAGTACAACGTTTTTGAGGGTGGAACCCGAACACCGATGATCGCATGGTGGCCCAGCAAGATTCAACCTCGCGTCAGCACCGAGGTGATTTGCACCATCGATTACGCTCGAACGGCGGCCGCTCTTGCGGGGGCCAATGTGCCCGAGGCGGCATTCCGTGACAGTCAAGATCTCAGCTCCGTTCTGCTTGATGCGACCGCTCGTGGACGGTCCGCATTGGTGCAACAAGATAACGGGCAAGCTGGCAATTTCGGCTATCGTGAAGGGCGTTGGAAATTGCTGCTATCGAACGCAGAAAAGGCAAGTAACGTGGAACTTCGACTGGTACCGACGAAGCTACCGAAATTGCAGCTTTTCGATTTAGAGAACGATCTATCCGAGAGCAAGAACGTCATTGAATCGCATCGCGACCTTGCGGATGCGATGCTAGATCGTTTGCAGGCAACCATTAAGTAGGAGAAGTTGCCTGATCAATTCCACACACGCAATGATGACTTGTGGGAAACAACACCCCAGCAGTTATTTGCGTGCCCGAGGATGATTCATCGGCAACCAAGCACCATTTTGAGCGGAGCTTGCGACGCATTGTTGAATGAAGTACATCCCTTCTACACCGTCGTGCACGTTTGGGTAAACCGTGTTCAGTCGTTCGATCGATTCACCTTGGGAGACCGCTACCATCGCGTCAAATGCTGAGCAGTAGATATTGGCGAAGGCTTCAAAAAAGGCCTCTGGGTGTCCGCTTGGTAGTCGGCACGCGCCTCGTCCACTTGCGTTCATGAAGGGAGCGTTCGGGTCGCGGGTGTACAAGCGGTGGGGTTGTCCGTTTTGACGAACGACCATCACATTGGGTTCTTCTTGCCGCCAGGACAGAGCACCCTTGGTTCCATCGACTTCGATGAACAGATCGTTTTCTCGTCCATGGCTGATTTGGCTTGCGGTCACCGTTCCAAGTGCACCGTTTTGGAAACGGATGATCGCGGTACCGTAGTCATCGAGCTTGCGTCCCGGCTCGAATGCTTTTAAGTGGCAACTGATTTCCGAAGGGAGCAAACCGGTCATGTAACGACCGAGATTGTAGGCGTGAGTAGCGATATCGCCGAAGCAACCTGCTGCACCGCTCTTGGTTGGATCGGTTCGCCATGCGGCTTGCTTTTGATCGGAGTCTTCGAGTTTGGTTCGCAGCCAGCCTTGGATGTAGTTCGAACGGATGGCTTGGATTTCCCCTAACTCACCGCTGAGGATCATCTCACGGGCTTGGCGAACCAACGGATAACCGGTGTAGTTATGCGTCAATGCAAAGACAGCTTTGGATTTGTCGACGATTGCTGCGAGCTCTTCGGCTTGTGCCAGATCAAACGTCATCGGCTTATCGCACATCACGTGAAAGCCAGCTTCGAGAGCTGCTTTAGCGACTTCGAAGTGGGTCGAATTGGGGGTGGTGACCGATACGAAATCGATCCGTTCGCCAACTGGCTTTTTGGCTTCTTCGGCAAACATCGCTGCGTAGGAAGGATATGCTCGCGTTGAGCAGACATCGTAGTCCGGTGCAGCTTGTTTCGATCGCTCAGGATTGCTGGAAAAAGCCCCTGCGACGACAGTAGCACGATTGTCCAAACAGGCCGCGATCGAGTGGACTTTCCCGATGAATGAACCCGGTCCTCCGCCGACGAGTCCCATGTTTAGCTTGCGATTCAGAGGTCCGTTGGTCATGTTTTGGTGCTCCGTAGAAGTGAGAGAACAGGAGGAGCCGGTGGAAAACCGGCGAGCGGAAAACTCATGTTCTACCAAACCAAATCACGATTTCTAGGATCCAACTCAAATTCTCGATAATCAGCAGGGAAAACACTGTACCCGAGCGAGTCTCGCTAGATTTTTTGCGAAATTCGTCACCTAGATATTTACCAAGACGTCTTCGCCGACCCACCAATTGGTGAATTGCTCAGGATCGCGATGGACTTGGCGATACACAGTATCGCGTTCGACGGGATCGCGACCCGCTTCGACGATGAGCTGCCGAATCTGATCGACCGTGAGCATTTCCGGAGTGGTTGCCCCCGCGTCATGATAAATCAACTCATGGCGAACCGTGCCGTCGATGTCGTCAGCACCATACGACAACGCTGTCTGCGCGGTTCCAATACCTAACATGATCCAATAGGCTTTGATGTGCGGTACGTTGTCCAGAACGAGACGGCTGATGGCCACCGTTCGCAAATCCATCAGTGCCGAAGGTTTCTTCAAATGCG
The DNA here is from genome assembly GCA_044344575.1 of Pirellula sp. Lineage (GTDB taxonomy): Bacteria > Planctomycetota > Planctomycetia > Pirellulales > Pirellulaceae > JBKCUI01. The sequence continues at coordinate 2,404 of JBIJCS010000282.1, forward strand.
ATAACTTGGTGTTCTCCGGATGAAACGCCAGCGGAATAAAGGTTTGGAACCCACCGGTTTTGTCTTGCAAGTCGCGAAGACGAATCAAATGATCGATCCGGTGATAAGCTTGTTCAACGTGACCATAGAGCATGGTGCAATTGGTTTTCAAACCGATTTCATGAGCAGCTTGGTGGATCTCAATCCATTTCGTCGAATTGGCTTTGTGCTCGCAGATCTGGTCTCGGACTTCTGGGTGGAAAATTTCAGCACCACCACCAGGCATGCTACCGAGTCCTGCATCGCGCAAATCGCTGAGGACATCTTTGAGGCTCTTTTTGGTTAGGAATTCGAACCAGTCGATCTCAACAGCGGTCCAACCCTTGAGGTGGATTTGTGGGTAAGCGGTATGGAGTTTTTCGAGAATTCCTCGATACCAATCGTAGCCGAGTTTATGGTGCAAGCCACCGACGATGTGCATCTCCGTGCAACCGTTGTCGAACGCTTCTTGACCGCGAGCGAGAATCTGCTCGTCGCTCATGACGTATCCTTTGGGATCGCGCAAGTCTGATCGGAAGGCGCAGAATCGGCAACGGTAGACACAAACGTTGGTCGGGTTCAGGTGGGTATTGATGTTGTAGTAACCGACGTTGCCATTGATCTGCTCGCGTTTCCAATTGGCCAGTTCGCCCACCGCATGCAGGGGGACTTCGGGCTCGTACAAGAAAATCCCCTCGTCGAGCGTCAACCGACCGCCCTGTTCCACTTTGTCGCGAATCGCTTTGAGTCGGTCTTGGATTTTCAAACTTGTCATGTCAAAAACTGCTGGCTACGAGACAGGTGTGGAAAGCTTTGGATGCGCTTGGGAAGTAAATGAACTAACGCAGTGTAGCGTCGAGAACACCTGCCCCCAGGAAAACCACACTGATTATGGAGTTGAGTTGGAAAAATGCCAATTGCATCCGATCCAAGGATTTTTCGGAAACGACGGAGTGTTCGTAGACGAGCAACCCCCCAACTCCTAGTAGCGCTACCCGAAAAATGGTGCCCAACGACAACTGAGGAGCCCAAAACGTCATTGCGAAGGCCACGACCCACATCAAAAAATGAAGAATCCTCGCGATGCGTAACGCTCCGCGAACCCCAAATTTTGCTGGAATACTCTGCAATCCTTCCCGCTGGTCAAAACTTGCGTCTTGGCAAGCGTAGAGAATGTCGAATCCGCTGACCCACAGAAGCACCACCATCCCCAGATAAACTGCAGGGAGGATATCCCCAGGTACCGTTTGTACCACTTCTCCTCGCAAGGCGATCCAAGCGCAGATTGGGGCAAGTGCCAACGCAATGCCCAACCATAGATGCACCAGCCATGTGAATCGCTTGCCCAAACTATACCCCGCCAAAAACAACAACACGGGAACGCTCAAGATCACTGGCAGTCGATTCGGAAGGAATAACAATGTCGAAGCAATAAACAGCACGGCGCAAGCGACCGTGAACCCCACCACCTCCGAGACTCCGAGCAGTTTTGCAGGCAAGTGTCGGTTTGCCGTCCGAGGGTTCAGCCCATCCCATTTCGCATCGACCAACCGGTTGAAGGCCATCGCAAAGCTACGAGCAAATACCATGCAAGCGAAAATACCGAGGGCTTCGATCCATCGCAATTGGACCGTATGCCGCAAGGAGACTTCGACGGAAGCATTTGGCAGGGGAACGATCCAGGCCCACCACGATGCGAGCAGTGCAAAAGGTAGCGCGAAAATCGTGTGGCTAAAGCGAATCAGCTCCAAAAACTTCTTGAGCTTATCGAACGTGCTTCCGTTCTTTACCGCAGGAATGGTATCTGGCATTGCAGAGGGTTTACCTCAAGGTAGTTACGAATCGGAATTAAGCCTCCCCCGAACGTAGATGTTCAGGATTGAGCCCTGGATGATCCGCCCCCCACCTTTTCATCAAAGAGTGTTCTATATCCAAATGGTCGAGGATACGACTGACGACGAAGTCGATCAAGTCGACTGGAGTTTGTACTCCATGATACCAACCCGGCATCGCGGGCATCAAAATAGCTCCCGCCTGCGCTGCGCGTGTCATGTTCTCCAATTGGAAGACCGACAATGGTGTCTCACGAGGAACCAAAATCAACTTGCGATGCTCTTTCAAGTGAACATCTGCAGCTCGCTGGATCAAGTTGTTCCCGGCAGCGTGCACGACTCCGGAGAGCGTAGCCCCCGAACATGGGCAAATAATCATGGCTGCCGTTCGAAAACTACCGCTTGCAACAGGAGTAAAGAAATTGCGATAATCGTAGACGTGAAGGTTGGGGACCACTCTTTCGACCTCTTCGGAGGTAAGAGGTTTCCAGACGCGTCCTCCTGCTGGGTTTCCGCCGGCATGGTTTCCTCCGGCATGGTTTGAAGAGGTAGATTCTGAGTTGCTAGTCGCGATGTGGCTACCTGTGAGGTGTCCACCTGCTATGGGACTACCTGCTATGGTGCTGGGCCATGCGTAGCGCAAGAGAGTTTCGATTCGCTCTCGCGTTTGCCCCACCTCGATCCCAAGTTCTTGGGAGATCACCGCGGCACCTGATGGGCTGATGATCAAGTGAATCGATTGGTTTGCTAACAGGAGTTGCTGTAGCAACCGAACGGCATAAGCGGCACCACTTGCACCGGTGATTGCCAAAACGATCGGTCGCTGTGGCGTAGTAGTCATGATGCGGGTTTGGTTCCAATGTAAAGGGTCGCTACACCGAAGGTCATCGGATGATAGTGCACGTCGACCAGTGGCACATCCCACATCATCTGTGCCATCGCTTCTCCACTGGGGAATTGCGATACGCTTTGAGGAAGATACGCGTAAGCTTCACTCGAATTCTTTGCGACTTGATTCCCAATTCGAGGCAACACATATCTGAAATAGAATTGGTAAAGTTGCTTGAGTCCAGGGAAGGTTGGTTGAGAGAATTCTAAGACGGCGACACGTCCGCCTGGACGACAGACTCGGGTCATCTCACGCAATCCGGCCATGGTATCGACGACGTTTCTCAATCCAAATGCAACGGTGACCGTTTGAAAACGATTGTCCACAAACGGCAATCGCATTGTGTCTGCTTCTAAGAAGACGAGCGTTTGCTCATCGATCCCAAGTTTGGTTTGTTTCGTCCGAGCGAAGCGAAGCATCTCGCCGCAAAAGTCGCTCCCCACAACTTCCGTTGGAAACTCTTTTGCGTTTTTTTGCGAGCCTTGTTTGGGATGCAAACGCAGTGCAGCAGAGATAGCAAGATCTCCCGTCCCGGTACACACATCAAGAAATGGATCCCCGGGCTGGGGTGCGAGCAAATCGAGGGTGCGTTTTCTCCAGTACTTGTCGACGTTCAGCGACAAGGTGTGATTGAGCAAGTCGTAGCGAGGAGCGATCTCCGCGAACATTCGCTGTACACGTTCGGCGGACTTGTCGACTTCTGGACTTTTGACACTCTCGTCGATTGATTCGGACACCAATGTATTCCTCCGTCCAAAAAGCGGTTCACCGACCACTGAAACACCCTTCCTTACGCATTCGCGTTGTGGCATGTTTGCAAGATGCCACATCGAAGTTGCAAAAAGCAACTGGTTTCAAGCGATCGCTAGGGAGATGAACCGCATTTTGGACGAGGATGCAACTCAGGAAAAGTCCTGAATCGCAGGGTTGCGTCGGTCGCGGAGCACTTGACTAGTTCGCGGGTTTTGGTCGGATCGTCTCAGGGCGGATGGTGTTTGCGGGTGTTGGCGACCCGGAGTAAGCCCCTGGGGTCGAAGGGATTACCGAACCGGACGGAATCGTCGATCCAGCAGGCAAGGAAGAACCGGAGATCGGCGACCCAATGGTGATGCCGTCCGAGCTTCCAGCGCTGATCGGGGTTTCGTAAGAACCGATCACGGTTTCACCGTATCCGCCGTAATTTGCCGACGTTTCTCCGCAATTGGCGCATCCGTCTGGACCACCAACAGCCGCACCGGTTTCACATCCGGCATCGCAAGGTGCACCGATGTTCGAAGCTCCGTGCAAGCAACTCTTGAACTTGCTGAGCAGATTTGGACGCCAAGTTCCGCAGGTGTTGCAACCTGAGAAGGCGAGA
>JBIJCS010000283.1:0-6465 GCA_044344575.1 Pirellula sp.
GTTGGCCCTCTTCGAGGACGGGTTTGATTTTCTCCCAGTCCAATGTGGGCCAGTGGATCAGTAGGCAGCGTGAGGTGGGGGTGTGTTGAAGATCTTCGCGCGTCATGAATTCGTTGGATTTTCGTACTTCTTTGGGCTTCGAAATCACTGCCCCCTCTTAAAGGTGGGTTCTTGGCGTTTGTGATTAAAACAATAAAAGATGAGTAATTGACAGCATTTCGGTAATCGGTCAATATCTGCGGTTTGTAATGGTTGGAGTAATTGTACGACTTGTGTCGGGAGCCAGATGTTGGGCTGGCGAACTCTGATCGCAATACTTTTCTTCCCGATGGGATTTAGGAGTTTTCTGATGGAAAAAATGGTAAAGGGTTCATCGGTCGATCGTCGTTTGCTCGCTTATGCGATCGCCAGTACGACGGTAGTAGGTAGCGGTTCGCTGGCTCAGGCTGGGATTTACGGGCAAACAAACCTGAACGTCTCCGTATCGTCAAGTATTCCTAACGTGCTGGCTTATGATTTGGACAAAGATGGAGAGGAAGATATTGGTTTCTTCTACAGTGGAGGTCAAGAAGAGGGCACTAGTGTAGATTTCGCGATTGTGGTAAGATCGTTGAATCCGGCCAACGCACCTGGAGGTACGAACTACGCCGCAATCGTGGTCGACGGGAATACGACAGTTGATCTTGGTAATGGCGTACAGAACAAAGATGCGGCTGCAAAACTCTCTGGAGGGTTCACCGTTGGCGAAACTTTGTCCGCGTACAACTGGGGCGGGAATACGACCTTTGGTTTCGGAGCCAAGATCCAAAATTGGGATACAGCTAACGGCAGTCCTCTCGAGGGGAACTTTGCAGGAGCAACCGAGAAGTACATCGGCTTCCGATTGCACCTTTCGAGCACAGAAGAATTGGTGTACGGCTGGGCCAAGGTTTCGATGGTTAACACCCTGACTTCGTTTGCGACGCCTGGTGAGATCATTCTGCATGGTTATGCGTTTGAATCGACGCCGAACACACCGATCGTGGCCGGTGCAAGCCCAGTACCTGAGCCAACTTCGCTTGCTATCTTCGCGATGGGTGGTGCAGGTATTGCCGCTTGGAAGCGTCGTCGCAAGGCAGTCGCACAAGCGTAGTTCGGTTAGATTGGGCTGCTACTGGTCCGATGGCTGAATTTAAACCATGTAAGGGGCGTTCTTGGGATCGCCCCTTTTTTGTTTTGGGAATTTAGCGGCTGGTTTTGATGGTTTGAAGATTCGAGGATTTGAAACACGGAGAGCACAGAGGAGGGGGGCTTTGGGTTTTAGGGTAGAGGCTCCGTGGACTCTGTGGCTCTGTGTTTTTAAAGTCTGCGCGATGGATGGCGCGCGGTCTGATGCTCTTTTTTTTGAAACACGGAGACACGGAGAGCACAGAGGAGGAAGTAGGGGGGAGGAAGAGGGAGGGGAAGGGTGGGGTGAGTGGAGAGTGGGTAGGGGGAGTGGGTTATTTGCCGAGAAGTTGTTCGAGGGTTTCGATCAAGAGTGGTTCGACGGAAGGATCGACACTGCTGGATGTCGGGAGTGTTTCGTAACCACCCTGAGCGTAAGAGACTTCTGTTCCAATGTAGCCCGGTCCGTAATCTCCATACGCGGCCATCATGACGTGTAAGTCTTGTCGCATCCCTTTGGCGGCGAGCTGGTATTCGACGAACAGTTCTCCAGGCATATGTAGCACGCGGGCGTTGCCGATGGATAAACAAGTGATATCGATCGTTTGCCCTTCTTTCATGCGACGAAGGAATGCAAGCTGATCGGCAAAGGAGATGGTCCCTTTCGGTGGGGTGCTTTTGAGTTTTTGTAATAAGTCTTCTTCGTTCAAGTGACGCGCGACCGGGAGGATAATCGATTTCTTGGTCCATTGGACCATTGAGGGGTCGAGCGGAACGCGCGCGGTGTTTTGTTCGGCAAGTCGCATTCCATCGGCGAGTCGGTTTGCAAGAATCATTCGGTTCGGTTCTGCACCGTCGTTGTATTTACCGGCGGTGACATTGCCACCTGCGCCGTTGAAGTGAACGTGCAAAGTATTGTTGCGGTCTTGGCCACGGATAAACCGTGCGATACCGGGAAAGTCAGGGCTGGGGATACCTCGCAGGTAGTAGCTTTGGGGATGGCAAGCGTAATAGCTGAGCATGGCGATGGGTTGCTGATCATTCCAAAAGCTTAATAGTGAGACGTTTGGATCCATCACACCTTCCGGCTCCGCGCGTAGCAAGGGGTCTTTGGTTGTACTGGTTCGCGTGGCGCGAATTTTCCCGTCGGGGCCTGCGATTCTTCGTTGGCTTGCGACTTCTTTCACCGAGCCGGTACCTACACCGTAATGAGTAATAGGCTGAGCATTTGGGAGTGCTGTTTTGATGGAGTTCGCTGCTCGTTCGATGACTTGGCGATGGAAGTCCCCATCGAATCGTGAGTAGCCTGGAATTTTTAGTTCCTTGATGATGTCTTCGGCGGTGAAATCGCAAGCGGGGGCATCGTGTTGATGCAAGGTATGAACGGCGACGCGATCGGGAGTTGTGTTCGCTGCCGTTGCGAGAGCTTTTCGGAACGCGTCGTGGCCTCCGTTAGCGATACCGATCCAATCTACGGCGCAAAGGACGATAGGATCACCGGCACCGATTAGCACGATACCTCGGCAGCGGAGTGTCAGTTCATCGAGTCTGCGAACGGGTTGATAAGCCATCGCAGATCCGAGGGGTGGGGTTGCATCGACATCAAAGCTTGCGAGCTTTATTTTGCGTTCTGCATCGGGTGTTTCTTGTGCGTGGCCGTTTGGGTGCGATGCGAAAATGCTGCTGAGGAGGATGCAAGCGAGAGCGATGGGTTTCACTGTAAATGACATGCGAGGAGCCTGAGGATTGGAATGGGTTAGCAAGGGGGCGTTGCGGAATTGGATGGTGGAGGTTAGGTTCCGTCGTTCAGTGGTTGGCTACTGCGAAGGTATGCCATGAGGTCGCGCAAGGCTGTATCGTCGAGTTTATCGAGAAGCCCTTCGGGCATGAGGGAGAGGACTTGGGGTTCAAGTTGTTCGATATCGGTTCGTTCGAGGGTGACGCTTTGGCCGTCGGTGTTGCGAAGGATGATTTGGTCGGGTTGTTCGCTTTCGATGAAGCCGGTCAGGACGAGGGAATCCGAGGTTAAGATTCGGACCATTTGGTAACCTTCGCGGATTTCGAGGCTAGGGCCGACGATATTGCGGAGGAGGGTTTCGAGTTGGTCGCGTTGGTATCCGGTTAGGTCTGGGCCGACGCGTCCACCGTCGTCGAAGAGTTGATGGCAGCGACCGCAGAGTTCTCGGTAGAGTTTTTTACCTCGGTATGGATCGCCATTACCTTCGAGTACGCGCGAAGCAAGTTCTTTTGTTTTTTGTGTTGCCGTCGCAAGATCGATGGAAGCGAATTGCGGATAGGTTTCGTTGAGTCTCCGCTGGAGAACTTCGTTGGGATGCAGTCGCATGGTTCGGATGGCTTCTGGGGGGAGTTGATTTGCGGAGACGGAGCCGGCCGCGACGGCATCGAGCCAACGAGCTGCAGCGGTTGGGCGACTTGCCAGGACCGTACCTGCAGCGGGATAGAGTTCGGGGGGAAGTTTGCTCCACCCTTGGATTATTGATTCGGGGACTTTGGGGAGATCAAAATTTGCAAGGGCGCTGATAGCGCTACTGCGGAGGAGTGTTTTCGCATTGGAGTCGTTTGCAACTTGGAGCAATGCTTCGAGTAATTCAGGATATTGAGGAGCGTCCTTTAATTCTCCGGCAAGGCGTGCGAGTTGGATGCGTGTGGCTTCTGGGGTGGCGGGATCTGAGAGGCTTTGTGCGGCTTGGGCATAGGCAGCAGGATCACCGCGTCGGACGCGCAGAGTCAACGGTGGAGTTCCGAGGCTTGCCATCGATTCGATGAGGAGATCGGGTACCCCTTTGAGGCTTTTGCCAACGAATGCGGCTTCGAAGGCTTCTTGGCAGGCGGTAGTGGCTTCTTGTTTTTTCGTGGCTTCGAGTTTCGCGATGGCTTGGAAGATGGTCGCCGTTGCGCGGTAAGCGGGAGCGGTGCCGATGGAAGCCCATCGACGAACGAGGTTTGGGAAGAGGGTTTTCCGTGCGAGTTCTTGTTGCCACAGGTTTGGGTTATCGATGAGGAGTTGTTGGATAGGTTGGAGTTCGTTCGCATGGTGTTCGATGGCCCACCACAGGAGAAGAGGGAAGAATGGGTCGGTGTTTCCGACGGGGCGTGCGAGGAGTCTTTGTGCGACTTGTATGGTTGCAAGTGGTTGGAGTCGTCGGATGGAGCAAGCGATTTGGCAGAGGGTATGAGGATGGGTTTCGCGTGATGCCAATTCGCAGAGAGCATCGAGTGATTCTGAAGATAGTTGTCGGTCGTCGCAGGTCAGACGAATGGTCCATGTGCGAATGGCAGGGTTGGGGTGTAAAAGCAGGGACTTGGGTGAGATTTCGAAGAGTGTTTCCGAGGAGAGGGTAGCAAGTTGGAGTTGGTAGGGGATGGTATCGGGAATAGTTCCGAGTGCATGAAGCGTCCAGAGAGCTTCGAGCTGTGCGACAGCATTTTCTTGGTTGTAAGCCGCAGTGAGTTGTTCGATCAGTTTAGGGATAGCGTTTGCATGAAGTGGGTGTTTCGATAGGAGATTCCTTGCGTTCCAACGATGCCAACGGTAGGGATGATTGAGTTCTTTCAGGAGTGCTTGGAGGGATTGTTCGGTGTGACTGTTTAGGGACTGAGGGTTCCAGATTTCAGTGCTGGAGGATAGTGATTTTGGTGGGGAGAGTCGAAAGACGCGACCACGGTCGCGATCGATTCGGCCTTCGAAGGCATAGAGGTGCGCGACGACGGAGTCGTACCAATCGCACACGAAGGCATCTCCGTTTGGGCCATCGGAGATAGCGACAGGGCGGAACCACTTGTCGGAGCTTTTGACGGTATCGGCGATATCTTTTGTTTTGTAGGTGGAGCCGACGGGTTCGAGTTCGGTTTGGATAAGTTTTCCGTGGAGCGGGTCGATAGCGATCATGCTGCGCGGGAGTGTTTGGGCGAGCGAGGTCGATTCGGTCAGGAGCATTGTGTGGGTGAAGCGTTGGATTGGGTCGTGTTGCATGGGAAGCAAGTAACCGTAGCTATGTGGATTGGAGAGGCTTCCGTGTTTTGAGAAACCTTTTCGGTAGTATCCGCCTTGGTAGTAATGAAAGCCGCGTGTATCTCCACCGTTGTGACCGGAGAATATTTCGCCTTGGTCGTCGAAAGCGACGCCGAACGCGTTGCCTCCACCTTCGGCGAAGACTTCGTATTGGCGAGTTTGAGGGTGGTATCGCCAGATGGCTTGTCCGAGGCTTTGGATTGGTTTTTCGGCGGAGCCGTAGGGGCGTATTGCTCCGCTGACGGTGGAGCCTTGCGCGCCGTAAAGCCAGCCATCGGGACCCATGGTCAGGCTATTGACGACGGAGTGGGTGTCTTCGAGTCCGAATCCTTCGAGGTGGATTTGGGGGGGAGCGTCGGCTTGTAGGTCATTGTCGGAATCATCGTAGTAGAGGAGGTAGGGAGGGTTGAGTACCCAAGCACCTTTTGCGACGGGAACGACAGCGGTGGCGATGTTGAGTCCATCGACGAAGACGTGGTGAGATTCGTAGGTTCCGTCTTGATCTTTGTCTTCGTGTATGGAGATACGATCACGTCCGAGGAGTCCACCGGCACCGGGTGGTTTGGGGATGGAGTCGTAGACAACGCGCCAATGGCGATCTTTGCTTAGGACGCGTAGACCTTCGGGGTTTGGGTATTGGCGGTATTCGATGAGCCAGAGACGACCGTGGCTATCGAAGGAGGTTTGTAGGGGTTGAGAGATCAGTGGTTCGCTGAGGAGCAGATCCCAATGAAGGTTGTTGTTGACATCAAACGTTTTTTCCGCGAGGGCGGGTTCGACGGCCGGCTCGTTGGCGGTGTCTTCGGGAGTTTGGCTAAGAGCAAACGAGGAGAGGCAGAGCAGGAGGGAGAGTGGTAGCCAGAGGGTAGGTCGCATGAGAATTGAGAATTGAGAATTGAGAATGGTGGGGTGGGGTAGGGTAGGCGTGTGAGAGGGGGTGGTGTTATTGGGGTGGGAAGACGAGTAGTTCGGCGATTTTTGGGCGGGCTTGGTGTTCTTTGTAGTTTGGGTTCGGGAGGGTGGTTAGGCGGATGTAGCGTGCGGTTCGATTCTTGATGGGGTGTTCGTATGCTGGTTGGAAGGTGTTGTTTTCGGAGGCGTCGGCGAGGGGTTCCCAAGTTTGTTGATCGTTGGAGGATTCGATTTGGTATCGGTAGGGGATCTGTGCATCGAGGTCTTCTTTGGCGGGGATCCAGAGGACGGAGCCGATGGGTTGTGATTTCAGGAGGTCGACGATGATCCATTGAGGGGAGAGTCCGTTCGGGAACCATTTTACATACCAATCG
>JBIJCS010000284.1:0-6463 GCA_044344575.1 Pirellula sp.
GCCGCGATGCTCGAAAGTGTCAACGCAGCAAGCCCCGTCGTGTTCGATGATAAAATATTCATCTCCGAAGCCTACGAAATCGGTAGCGCACTTCTCGAATGGAAAAACCAACAGCTCAGTTTGCTCTGGAAAGATTCCGGCGGAAGATCTTCTCAAGCCATGCGAACCCATTGGACCACACCTCTGCTCGACGGAAAACGTCTCTACGCCAGCAGTGGTCGCAACCCTCCTGATACCGATATCCGTTGCATCGAGCTACAAAACGAGCAACCACCCAAAGTCGTTTGGAGCCAACGCAATCGCGATCGTGGCACCGGTCTGATCGTCGATGGACATTGGCTATGGCTCGGTGAATATGGAAAATTGCAACTCTACTCCCTCCAATCCGATGAGTGGAAAGTCCTTTCGGAAATGGACTTGCAATCACTCGTCGACCCAAAAGACAAACTCCCTTTGATTGAGCCCCCGAGCTGGGCCCCCCCAGTCCTTTCTCACGGACTGCTTTTCGTCCGCGGTGCAAACCGCGTGGTGTGCCTGGAACTCATCCCACAACCGTAAAGACAAACCGATGAATGGTCAGCCGCTGCTAATTGCGAGCCGCTTCTAATTGCGAACCGCTGCGCGAGCGCGATCCAAGTCGGTCTGAAGTGTTTGCATGTGAGAATGCCACTGTCGTTCTAAAGCTTCGATCTGACCAAACCTCTCTTTGAACAGACGGACCAACTCCCGTCGATCCAACCCACCCTCACCCCTACCAACTCCCCCCCTACCAATCCCATTCGTCTGCAATTCGGCTACCTGCCGATAGTACTCGACCAACGCTTGAAAATGATGCTCCATGAGGAAATGGGTAAGTGCCCAAGCTTGTCCATATGCGTCGGCTGCTTCGCGCGTGTCGCGAGCGATGTCAAAGAGTCCATCGGTGATCAACAATTCCACCCGAGCTCGCTGAGGATCAGAGCTGACTCGTTGGTAACTCTTCAACCGACCTTCATTGACCGCGCCAATACCACCCCAACCCGAATCGCTCGACGTTTCAAAATAACTTGCCAACCCCTCATGTGCCCATCGCAACGCTACTTGTCCTCTGGGCATCAGCCCAGTATTCCCCGCTAACTGATGCGTCGCCTCATGCGATACGACCTCCACATCGTCACTCTCACGGGTCAGCTTGACCAAGAGTTCTACCGTGTTAGCCAGATAAGCCGCATCGCGCGATTGAGCGGTTCCTCGCGCGCGTAACTTGTTCTTTGCTAATTCTTTCGCATGTGCATCGAGCAATCGCATCCGCTCTGTTGTCCCCTGATCGAAAAACACTGCGATGTTGTCCTCCGATGACCAATAACCCAATGCGCTTGCCAAACTCGCGTCACGCTGCCTTGAGTATCGCAAGTAATCTTGTTCTTGTCCAAACAACACTACCTTCAAAGGCTCCCTCGGAATCTCTAAAACCACACCCTCCAACGCAAATTTCATAAAAAACGCTTCATACATGTTTTCCAATAGCTCGAGTCTCGCTTGCCATCTCGGAATCCGCTTGCGGCCTGATTTCGTATCCCCCGTGTCGTGAAGCATGACATAGTGCTCGCTGCGAACAATCTGCATTCCCTCTGTCGGTACCGCCGCTCGTAACTCGGCCTCGGCCCCTTGTTGTTCAGAATCCTGGGACGACAATGGCTGCCGGAGCTTGCGCCGCGCTTCGAGTAACCGCAACATCGTGGGATGTTCCGGATCGATCTTATAAGCCGCATTACAACAGTCGCGAAACGCTTCTAACATTCCACTGCGCAGCGCAAACCGCGCCGCTTGAATGTAATCGTCAAATGCCTTGGTCTCACGCGCATGCGATGACAGGCGACGATACTCCTCTTCGCGCGTCGGTGCTTTGATCACCATCGCACTCTCACGACTCAATGTGATCGTTCCCATCGTCGGATGTGTGTACTCAAAGGTGCTCGGACCGACACTCTTTGTCTTCCCCTCTAACAGCACCGTCGTCTGTGATCCCGGTAACTGGTACAACACGAAATCAGCACAAGCCCAGCCGGAGAAGAACATCCAAAGGATGGCAAGCCAGTAAATCAACACGGTCTTGAATGGCACAGAAGTAAACACGGCACCCATAGGTTCCCCACTTCTCCCCGCCTCGATCGACTTGGACCGAACTTCGTTAAGCAAAATAGCTCAGTTGAACGATACAGCTCGCATGAATCATGCAAGTCCCAAGAATTATACAGGTCGCTTTCCGCGTGAGCACTTCCATTCTATCAACTCAGCTAAATTCCAACGTCCCCACGTAACCGCAAATCAAATCGAAGGCCAACTTGCAACCAAATGTTCGACAAAGGCAAAACGACTTGATTTTAGCTTCGCCCCAATCGCTCTAATGCTTCGTCCGCCCAAGGGCTTTGGGGCGAGAGTTGCAGAAACCGCAACCAATGTTTCGTGGCTTCCTCAGGCCGATTCAATTCATCAAGTGCCGACGCCAAGTGATAATGCACATCGGGATAGTTCTCATCCCGCATCAACGCTCCCTGAAAAGCTGCGACGGCCAAGTCGAGTTGTCCGGTCTCGGCGAGCACACACCCTAAACTCGCTCGGGCTTCCACAAAATCCTCATCCAATTCAATAGCGTTGTAGTAACGCTCCCGAGCCGCATGCACCTCTCCAACCCGTAACAACAGTTCCGCCAACGTGAAGACGATTTCCGGATGTTGCCCAAACTGCGCTAAGATCACGCGATACCACTCGATCGCTTCGTCAAATTGCCCGCGATCTTCCAACTCCTCCGCCGCCAAGATCATCGCTTCTCGACTCAATGGGCCTTGGGTTGGCTCTTGCGCTGTTTGCGTCTGCCCTGATCTACCTTCGTGTGCTACTTTCAAAGTCAATATCGCCGGATCCGACTCCGAGTCGTCTCGACCATCTACACCTTGACTATCAGCAACTGATCCGCTCTCGTTGGAGTCAAAATCAAGAAACAACTGACCGTGAGCACCAATCAGTACCCCCTCGTCTCTCAACAAAATTCGCCGACCGTCAAACCGCAGATCCAATTCAAGAAGACTTCGGTTCACCACGCGGTTTCCAAGTGCATCGAGTTGCTTTTTCAGCTCACTGATGTTTGCACCTTGCGTGACCCAAGCCGCAATTTGCTTCGCGCATTGCACTTGCTCAAAATCAAAATAAGGTAACTTGTGCGTTACCTTGACCGATGGCAACAACCCACATCGATGCCAACGACGGATTGCATTGACCCGTGTCTTGACCAAGCCAGCCACCATCGCGGGTGTGTATAGTTGCTTGTGCGACGCATCATCGATCAACCCAAGCTCCATCCATAACTCGTGCTCGTGGATCAGTCGAGTTGCACCCGTGCGAATCCGCTCCTTCAGCGCCGCTCCCAGCATCGCTTGGATGTCGTCGTCCGGAAGTTCATCCGCGCCGATCACGACTAGGTCCAAGTCGCCGGTCAACTTCTCTGCCGGACTAGCCGAATGCTCCTTGAGCCACTGGCAAGCTTCCTTGCGGGACATCGCACCGAGTTTTCCAAGAAACCCGATTCGTTTGTTTTCAAGCTGGAGCGATGGGGTATTCATCCCGAAACAACTTCTAGCGAAGAGTTAGCTTTGAGCGTCAAAAGCGAGATTCCATTGCTGCATCACTTGGAGCTGCTCGCGTTTTGTCATGTCGAACTGCAAAGGAGTGATCGTCACATGGCCATTTGCCAATGCCATCAAGTCCGTCGGATGTTCGGTCGGCTTGGGCGGCGGATCATTGGTTGACCAATAGTAATTCCGCCCCTTGGGATCTTGACGTTTGATGTAGTGATCTCCATAGCGCTCTACTCCCATTGGCAAGACATGAACCTGCGGATTGACCCCTGCGCGATAATCTCGCGTGGCTTTCGTCGGAATGTTGATGTTGTATAACTCCGCCGAGGTGCCTTGATGGTGCAAGATCTTTTGGATCAACTGCACAGCGATACTCGCGGCTGCTTGAAAGTCCGCGTGCGGGTCTTCTTCTAACGAAACCGCAATGCTTGGTATTCGAAAAAAAGCACCTTCGATCGCTGCTGCAACGGTCCCCGAATACAGAACGTTGATCCCTGCATTCAAACCACCATTGATGCCGCTGACAATCAGATCGGTAGGCTTTGGGGCTAATTCTGTTATCCCAAGCTTCACGCAATCCGCCGGTGAGCCTTCCACAGCCCAACCACGCAAAATCTCCCCGTCATAAATCTGTTTGCAAGTCAACGGTGACAAGTAAGTGATTGAGTGACCCACTCCGCTCTGCTCGGTAGCAGGTGCCACTACGGTGACTCGTCCAATCGATTCAAGCGCAATCCGAAGAGCTCGCAAACCTGGAGCGTGAATACCGTCGTCGTTAGCCAGAAGAATGTTCAAGCGATCGTCCTTGGGGAATGAAAAACGTTGGAGTGAAACTTGAATCTACCACTGAATCGAATCACGGAGTGATTTCGGATAATAGCGTTCAAGAGAGCGTAATTGTTCACCGAGGGATTCAGGAATCTCCTCGGGAAGATGAATCATCAATTCGACAATCATATCGCCGCGCACCCCGTCATCCCCAAGCAAACCTTGGCCCTTCACACGCAGACGTTTACCGCTGTCGGACATCGACGGAACTTTCAATGTCACCATCCCACTTCGACACGGTATGTCGATCTTAGTGCCATAAAGGGCTTCGACGATAGTGATCGGCAATTTCATCTCTATGTTGTTGCCTTGAACTTTGATCACCGAATGCGATTGACACTGAACCGTCAATATCAGGTCTCCCTTTGTGCCGTCCGCTTGCCGTTCACCCATCCCACGGAGCCGAATCTTTTTGCCAGGCGCGATGTCTGGCGGAATCTTCACCCGAAGATCCTCCACCCGATCGTCGCTGCGATGCAGCCGAAACTGGACTTCACCACCTTCGAGCATCACACGGATCGGAACGGGAATCTCCGCCGAAATGTCCGCGCTCGGTGCCGGCCCTCCACGCTCTGTGGCTCGACGGCCGCGACGCGATGTTCGCCCCGATGCCCCCTCGGTTGCCGATCGAAAGAAATCCCGAAACTCAAATCCACCCTCCCCACCAAACGCCTCCCGAAAATCAAAACCCGATGCAGCACCACCACCCTGCCCAAAAGGTGACTTGCCAAAAGGCTGATCACCAAACTGCTCGTAGTCCGCTCCATACTGATCGTATCGTTTTCGTTTCTCCGGATCGCTCAGCGTGTCGTAAGCAGCCTGGATCTTCTTAAACCGCTCCTTGGCCCGCGCATCGTCTGGATTGAGATCCGGATGGTACTTTCGCGCAAGCCTACGATAGGACTTGGCGATATCATCCGAGCTAGCGTTCCGCTCAATTTCAAGGGTCTTGTAAAAATCTTCAGCCATGGCGACGTGATCAGTAAAAGGCGAGAGCGCGACGGTGGGCATCCACCAAAACCGCTGCCGTCAACGCCCGTTATCTTAACCGGTTTCCATGACTTGGCACCCTCAAAACTCCCAGGAAATATCCGCCTTCGACTCAACCCTATGTCCACTAACATTTCGCGATATTTGATTTACACTACAAAGACCTGAGCGTTGTTCTCATTTCATATCCTTGTTTCACTCCTTCGGTAGGTTCTGCAATGTCCTTGTCACTTGATGAAATCCGTTCTGTATGCACCGCGTCCGAGTATGCACTCGTTGCTGCTAGTCGCTCTCCCGCTATCGAAAAGCTCAGCGTTGCGGAGCTGAAGAAGCACTCCGCGAACGCGAGAAAGCTGTCCGATAAATGGCAGAAACTCTCTCGAAGCCAATCGCGTACAACCAGCCGTGCTACCGGCTCGGCAAACCTCGATTCGCGTTCCTACGAAAAGCAACAAGTATTCCAAGGGGCTCTTCAAGCATTCGAAGCTCGCTTGGCTGTAGCGTCTTCTACGCCAACCGTCGAAAAAGCTACCGTCAAACCGACGGCCACCAAACGAACCGCCGCTGCTCGCGCCGTGCGGCAATCCACTCGTAAAGAACTTCACTTTGAAAAGAAAGCCATCAACAAGAAGGCGGCGAGCAAGACCGTAACGAAGTCCGCAGCGGCTCCTGCTGCTGCTCCGGTAGCGGCTCCAAAGGCCGCAAAGAAGGCCAAGCCAGCTGCGGCAAAGAAACCAGCCGCTAAAGCTGCAGCAGCCAAGGATAAATTAGTCAAGACCGCTGCAAAACGGGCTACCAAACGCGCCGTTGCTCCAGCCGCAGCAAAACCCACTACCGTAGCGAAGCCCAAGGTGGTCAAGGAGACTGCCAAAAAGGGTGTCGTACGCCCCACCGCCTCCGCCGCTGCGAATCTCGCCGGTAAAGCCAAGGCCAATCGCGTTGCTCTTTCCAACAAAACCAGCAATATCGCCGGTCACGTCTCTGGTAAAGGAAAACGCGTCCAAGCCAAACGTGATGCCAAGGGACGTTAG
>JBIJCS010000286.1:0-6453 GCA_044344575.1 Pirellula sp.
CATTCCTTCGAGGAGGCGAAAACGAAGTCCTTCGCACCGCTATGGTTAAACTAGTCGATCAAGGCGCAATTACCCAAACCCTCCCCACAAAAACCCTTGCAAAATGGTTTTCCACGAAGCCAAACACCTGGGAATCAAAAGTCGACGAAGAATCCATCAAAGACTTCACCCCTCTCGAGCAACAACTGATCAATCATTTCCGCACTCCTCAAAAAGCGGAAAGCATCTTCTCTACGACCAACATCTCGAAGACCAACATCTCGAAGACCAACGATACCTCCGAAGCATTTAGAAATTGGATCCAACAAGAATCTCTCCTCAATAACTACGAGCAATGGAGCTCCGTCCGATCCATGGCTTGGATGCTATTCTTGGGACTAGAAGCAACCGCGTTGTACAAACTTGTGGCCGCACTGGCTAACAGACATCACAACGTTGTATTTCTGATCCTCTACATGATCGCTACTCCAATCGCCATACTCATACTGACCCAACGCAAACGTCTCTCAGAACGTGGTCGCGCATTTCTCAGCGATGTGCAATCCGCATGCAGCGCGGTGCGATTGCTCAAGCAAGCTCAGACTAACCCCCCAACCAACGCAAGCCTCCTTGCCGCCGATGTCTCCCTTCCCCTACTCGCAATGGGTGTCTACGGCGTAGCCTCGCTCCCGGGTAGCTCCCTAGATCCCCTGTACAAGTCCTATCAAAAATCAGTAGCGACCGCAGGTGGATGCGGAATGGCTACCGGTGGATGTGGCTCGGGATCGAACTGCGGTGGTAGCAGTGGATGCGGTGCCGCCGGTGCCGGATGCGGTAGCGGTGCAGGAGGGGGTGGTGGATGCGGTGGCGGTGGCGGTTGCGGTGGCTGCGGCGGTGGTTGCGGTGGTGGATGATCCCAAATCTCCATCACTCCGAGACGCCCTCCCCTTTTACCACCCTAGAACCTAGCTACCTAACTTCCTCATGAGCGTTGATCGATTGCCCACACTCGGTGTTGGCCTAGGCTTCCGCGAACCTATGCTCGCAGAACTCTTCGCGTTTCGACAACAAATCGACTTCCTCGAAATCACTGCAGATCACTACATGAATGCTCTGCCAGCGAAATCCGCCGAACTCGATCTGCTTCGTCGTAACTTTCCCTTGATCCCGCACGGACTTGCAATGTCCCTCGGAAGCGCAGAAGGCCTCGACGATCGCTACGTCAAAAACTACGCCAACCTCGTGCAGCGATTGAATCCCCCTTGGTGTAGCGAACACATCGCCTTCACGCGTGCTGGCGGCATCGATATCGGCCACCTCGCTCCACTCCCCAAAACCGATACTTCCCTGCGTGTCCTACACAACAATATCTCCAAACTCCAAGACCAACTACAAACACCCCTCATCCTGGAAAACATCACCGAGATGTTTCGCTATCCCGACGAGTCCTACGATGGCGCAGACTTCCTCGGGAAACTCTGCGAACAAAACGATATCGGACTCTTGCTCGATGTCACCAATCTCTTCATCAACGCAGCCAACCAAGGCTTCGACCCAGTACTCCATCTGAAACGACTACCCACCGACCGAATCGTCCAACTCCATTTCGTAGGTGGCTTCGTCGAAAATGGAAAATGGGTCGATAGCCATGCACACAATACCAATGCAGAAATATGGGATCTGATGCGAGAAGTCGCAAATATCGCAAATGTCAAAGGAAGTATCCTCGAACGCGATGAACATATCCCTCCACTTGCCGAACTTATCCCCGAATTGCAAACCGCTCGAGAAATCCTCGACAAACATCCGTCAGCGACTTCCAATGATTCCTACATCACCCCTCGCGGATAATGTCCAAGCATCCAATCCGTTCCAAAGCCTCCCTCGAATCAGAGCTTGCTGATTTCGCAAAACAACAAGCGAGAATCGCGCAAGCACTCACCCATGCATCTACGTCCCCTTCGGATTCATCGCAACGAACCTCGCTGAGTTCGCAACGCAATAACTCCATACCTGCAAAAAACAAGAACTGCGATGGTGCAAACAAAAACGATGCACTGACGGAATGGATGGACTCGGATGAGTTCCATCGCGCCGCCGAAACCCTGATTCGGAAACGAATCTCGCAAACAAAAAACCTACTCCCTTTCTCAAGCGAAATCTTAGGGAGTGTTTTTGCAACCCACTTCCGTCAATTTGCGACCAACCATCACTTCAATGGACCAAAAGCCATCCTGCTCGATGGCCTCCGTTTTTCCCATTGGCTGTTGCGAAACGCAAGAAACCTATCCCCCGCTTGCACAGACGCTCTTCGATGGGAACACGCTTGCTGCCGCCAATTGGTGTTTAGCTACAATTTGCATTTTCCCAAATTCAAGGGACTGCATGAACAAGTCCCAAAAGGACGCTGGGCGTTTGTCCGTGCAGGTCGATTCATCCGCCGTTGGCAAATCTCCCATTAGCCTATTGAATCTCTACCCATCAAAACCCTGCAGGTAAAATCGGAAGTCGAACCTGACTTGCTCGCGCCCCACCACGAAACACCGTGTGCACAGCCGGTCGGAAATCCTCTTCGCTCGCAAGAAAAATATTCGGGACATAACGCTGCGGATTGCGATCGATAAACGGAAACCATGTGCTCTGGACGTGAATCATGATCCGGTGCCCTCTCCCAAATGTATGGCACACATCATTGAGCTCAAAGGACACCTTCGTAGGCTCATTCGGTTGCATCGCAATAGGATCTGAAAACCCTTCTCGAAATCGCCCCCGTAGCACCCCCGCTCGAATCAACTCATGCTTGCCTGAATGGAGCGACTCCTTCGGATCTGCCTTGCGATTCGAGACTCCTTGAACCCCAGGATGCTCATCGATGATCTTGACAACCCAATCTGCATCAGACTCGCTCGTTGCAACCCACATCTCAACAGGTATCGCACCCGCAATCGTAATCGGCTCGTCCAACACTTCGCTACGATACACCAATACATCAGGCCTCCACGAAGCAAACCGCTGATCTTCCGTAACGTAATCACGCGCCCAACTGTTCGTGATCTCCATCGTATAGGGAACCGGTTTGCGAGGATCGCTCGGAAATGTATCCTGACCCCCTTGCGAGCTAACATCCACCCCCTCCGGCACCTCGCGCTGCAATGCTCCTCCTTCCGCGAAATAATAAGGTGTCGATCGCACCTGCCGAGGAGGCCAAGCATCAAACACACGCCAACGATTCGCGCCCGTTTCGAAGGCCGTCATCTCCTGAAAATATCCTTGACCCTCCCCCCGTAAATGATGTTCGAAAAACGGCAATAACACTTGCTCCTGAAACCACACCGATGTGGCAAACCCAAACTCAGCTTGCCCTAACTTGGCACCATCATCCCCAGCCCATTGCCCGTGATACCAAGGCCCCATCACCAAACTATTACTAATGTTCGGATTCTGCTGTTCAATCGCCGAATAAGTCGCTAATGGGCCATACAAATCCTCCGTGTCATACCAACCACCAACCGTCAACACTGCAGCTTGAATGTTCTTCAAATGAGGCAAGAGATTACGCGCCTGCCAAAATGCGTCGTAATTGGGGTGACTCTCCAAGTCATTCCAAAAAGCGATCTCCTCCTTGAAGTACTTCTTGTCGACATTGCCCAAAGGACCTAAATCCAAAAAAAATTGATACCCATCCCGCGTAGGATGCGAAAAACCCAACGCAGACTCCGTCGTCGGCTCCGGACGGGATTTACCAAACGACGAAAAGAAATTGAACGCCATCGGCAACACAAACGCACCATTGCGATGAAAGTCATCAAAGAACCAATCTGCTATCGGTGCCTGAGGGGAAACCGCTCGCAGTGCCGGATGAGAATTGATCGCACCCGCCGATGTGTAAAACCCTGGATAAGAAATTCCCCACTGCCCAACCCTGCCATTGTTCCCCGGAATATGCTTGACCAAGTACTCAATGGTATCGTAAGTATCAGTACTCTCGTCAATCGCGCGATCCGATCGAACTACACCTCCCCCTCCTCCTTCCCCTCCTCCTTTCCCTCCCCCTTTCCCTCCCCCTCCTCCTCCACCTTCCCCTCCTCCTCCCACCGCCGCGTCCAAGGAAGGTCGCATATTGACGAATTCCCCCTCGCTCATATATCTGCCACGCACATCTTGAAACACAAATATGTACTTCTTCTGCTCGAAAGCTGCCGAAGGCCCTAACCGCGTCTTGTAAGCCCCTACCCCATAAGGCCCCACACTGTAGGGGGTTCGAGTCAATAAGATCGGATAACTCGCCTGAGGACTCGGATCGTTGGGAACATACACCACCGTGAATAACTTCACCCCGTCACGCATCGGGATCCTAAGCTCGGTCTTGCTATAGTTCGCGCGGATGAAGTCCGCTCGTGGATCAACCTGCACCCTCGCGTCAACCTGCCCCCTCGCGGCACGCGGCCCCATCACAATCGCATCCACGACAACAATTGCCAAAAACAACCGGAAAAATCGCCTCCAAGTGCCATTCACTCCGTGCGAGGGGACTAAGACGCCATGTAAACTTCGTGTCTCTCGGTTAAACTGGTCCATGACTATCGGTTCGTCCAGATAATGGGATGTGTGGATAGGAAGAATCGGGCTGGAAGCAGATTTTAATCGAAACGATGAAACCACGATCCCCAAAAGCCAAAAGGACCCTTGCGGATTTTATCCGTGGTGATTCCACTCCCACCCCAGACACATCGGAAATCGCGGCCCAAAACCAACCCGGCGAAGACACCTCACCCGATGCAGCAGATCCCCACAACACCGATACGCAAAACACTGCAAAGCAAAATACCGCAAAGCAAAATACTGCAAAGCAACCGACTAAGAAACTGCAAAGCCGCGAAGAGTCCCTCGCGAAGTCGGCAACCCCAGTAGAATCCTCTCCCGCTTCCTCGTTCCTACAAGCGATCGCGTCCCTGCCCGACTTTCGCTCCGCTCTCGACCGATGGAAAAAAAGAAATCCCTTCTACTGGGAAGGCGCTTGGCTCGGTGCCGTCGCCCCCCTCGCTTGCGCCGCTCGCCAAAAATCCGATGTCCCCCTTCTGATCCTCGTGCCTCACCATCATGATGGCGAAACAATCGCTCGCGATATCGAATTCTTCAACAATGAACAATGCTTGGTCTTTCCCCCAGCCCCAGAAGATGTCTCAGTAGATGTCTCAGACGATGGCCCAGGGGATTCCCTAGAACAACAAGAAATCATCGATCGACTCCAAGTCCTCTCCCACTTGGACCGCTATCGCAACGAATCCTCCACCCAAAAATCCAAACCTAGCAACTCCCTATCCTTGAGCCCAACCCCCTGCCCTATCGTGGTCTCAACGCTCCAAGCCATCATGCAATGCGTTCCGAGTCCAGAACAACTTCGAAATGACCGCAAACCTCTCCATGTCGGCCATACCGTTGACCTCAAAGAACTCAAGGCTTGGCTCGAATCTGTCGGTTACCGCACAACCACTTCCGTCAAAATGGCCGGAGAATATACCGCCCGAGGTGGCATCCTCGATGTCTTCCCACCCGACGCCGCCGAACCCTTCCGCATCGAACTTTTTGACAACGAAATCGAGTCGATTCGAACCTTCGACGCTGTATCCCAACGCTCCATTCAACGTCTCGATCGCGTCGATCTCCTCGCTGCCAATGAAATCAAACGAGAAGAAGCCACTTTGCTGGACTACCTTCCCGAAAAAACGCTGGTCCTCTTTTGCGAACCTACCGCCGGGATGTACCAAGCCAACCTCTTCCTCGCACGCGTCCCATTCCCCGAACGCTATCGCAATCCTACCGAACTCGTCGAACGCCTTCACCAGTTCCCCTACGCAGATATCGGACAACTTGCAATCGAAGGATACCCATGGGATCTGCTGCGAATCCCTATTTGCGATGTCCAACGAATCGGTGGCGAACTCGAACGCATTCCAATTGAAATCGACGAAACTCTCGGCGCAGATCGACGCGCTGTTATCGTCTGCATCAATAACGGCGAACTCGCCCGCATGCAGGAAATCCTCTCAAGTTGCGCCGCGTTCCAATCCGGACGTATCCGCATGGTCGAAGGCCTGCTCTCCGCTGGATTCGAAATTCCTCAAGGCGCATTCGTCCTGACGGTAAACCAAATCCTTCGACGAACCATGCTCAAACGCTCAGGGCGCAAGCATGCTTCCAAAGCAATCGATAGCTTCCTCGATCTCAAAGAAGGAGATCTCGTCGTGCATCTCTCTCACGGGATCGGAATCTACCTCGGGATGGAGATGATCACGAAAGAAGGACAAAAGTACGAACACCTCGTCCTCGAGTTCGACGAAGGAGCCAAACTCTATGTGCCAGCTTCGAAAATCGACTTCGTACAACGCTACGTCGGCGGAACAAAAACGAGACCGAAATTGGCAAGAATCGGAGGACAAGCCTGGGCGAAACAAAAGAAAGCAGCCGAAAACG
>JBIJCS010000323.1:0-5871 GCA_044344575.1 Pirellula sp.
TTGATGTGTCAGCCCTTCGGGCTTTGCGGTTCCAAATTGGATACAGGTTTCCGGGACCTACCGACCCCGGCAGAGGTTGTACCAGCCCTTCGGGCTTGAAAATACGCGGGTTTTGCTTCATGCGCCGGGGCAAACCGCTGTCACGCAAAGGCGCCAAGAAGACCGCAAGAATTGAGTCGCAGAGCGTGCGTCTTGTTAGTGCTGGTAGTAGGGGGAGATGAGCCAATAGGCGAGTACCCCGGTGACCGAAACGTATAACCAAATGGGCATCGCGAACATGGCAATGTTTCGATGCAAGTCAAATCGTCCCATCAGAGCAAACCATAGAGCCCTGAGTACGAGGGGCAGAACCACCAGGGAGCTTGCGATATGGGACAGCAGGATGAAGTAATACACCGTCCGTAAAGTGCCTTCGCCTCCGAATTTTGTCGATGGATTTGTTAAGTGATAAACAACATAACAAATCAGAAAAGCAGCTCCTAGGGTAAAGGCAGAAAGCATCGCGAGACGGTGTAAGTTGATGTTTCGCCATCGAATAGCGACCCAGCCAATGATCAGTATCAAGGAGGTAAGCGCATTGATCCCGCCAATGACATGTGGCAGTTGCTTGGTCCAGCTTCCGAAATCGAATTTGTAGGGAATCCCTAAGAGCAACGCAACAACTGCGGGAATCGCAAAGGACAGAGCATTCGCAACGAGCATTGCGTTGCGTTCTGAAGGGATCATCGAGCCCAGTTTTTGCGGGTCAGAGTTGTTCATTGGTCGCCTTTTATGGAATTTGTGAACGTTTAAGTGTGGGCCGAAGGTAAAACGCGGCGAACGGTTTCTTCGGTCACGGGATGAATGATCCCTTTTTCAGTGATGATTGCCGTAATGAGTTCTGCTGGGGTCACATCAAACGCTGGATTGTAAACTTCAACTGCGTCGGGCGCGGTCTGTTTTCCAAAAGCATGGGTGATTTCCGTCGATTTCCTCTGTTCGATAGGAATCTCGGCTCCGTCGGTCAGGCTGAGGTCGAAGGTGCTACTCGGTGCGGCAACGAAAAATGGGACGTTATGGTATTTTGCAGCGATGGCTAGTCCATAAGTACCAATTTTGTTCGCGGTATCGCCGCGAGCCGTAATTCGGTCGGCTCCCACAATGGCAGCTTGAACCCGCCCTTCCCGCATGACTTGGGACGCCATTGAGTCGCATATCAAGGTGCTTGGCACTCCGTGCTGCTGCAGTTCCCACATCGTCAATCGGGCTCCTTGCAGTAGCGGCCGAGTCTCATCTGCGAAAACGCGTATTTGTTTGCCTTGGTAATGAGCCGTCAGAATCGCAGCCAGAGCCGTTCCGAATTCTGCGGTCGCCAACCCTCCGGTGTTGCAGTGAGTAATGATTCCTGCCCCCTGCTCGAACAGCGAAGCTCCGAATTCACCGATTGCATGGCACATCCGCCGGTCTTCGTCGTGGATATTTCTGGCTTCGCGTAGAAGCATGTTCCCTAACTCGACTGCGGAGGCCAAGTTTGTGTTGCGATCGACAGTGCGCTGCATGCGATCCAAAGCCCAAAATAAATTCACTGCGGTTGGACGGCTTGTGGCTAAGTACTGACAAGCTTCGCGGGCTCGCTGGAGAGCCTCAGCAATCGGAGCGCGGGATTGAACGAGGGGCCGAAGTGCGACGACCACTCCATAAGCTGCTGCGATTCCAATCGCTGGAGCTCCGCGAACCCTCAGCGCGACAATCGCCTCGTGAAGTTGTTCTTGAGTCTCGCAAGCGATCATTTGCGTGCAGTTAGGTAGCAGGGTCTGATCGAGCAACTCGAGCTTGCCAAGTGCATCTCCTGTCCAGCGAACGGAAACATAAGGAACGGTTGTGGGTATAGTCATCGAATCTTTGGATCTGTTGGTTTGATAGATTCTGGAGTGGTGGCTTAGGTCGTCATCCATGTTGAAATGACAACGATGGAAAGGAACGCAATGGGTTTGTAGCATGCGGAGGGCGGTTCCGTGAAGTTCGGAAATCGCCCTTGATCATCGATGCTCGAGTATGGTAGCGGCTATTCGGTGACTTCTAGAACACCGTTCATCACCATCCAGTGCCCGGGGAACGTACATAAGTACGGGTACTTGCCAGGCTGCGAAGGTGCCGCGAAATAAATGGCGGATTCAGAACCGGGATCGACGATGTCGGTATAACAAATCACAGCGTCGGTGTCTGGCACGTATTGCTTGAGATACGCGTCAGGGGCTCCGATCAATCGATTCGCCAAGTCCCCGACTTTCTCGAGTGTTCCTGGTTGAAGCAATGCCCAGTTATGCGGGACAACATCCGGATTGGTGAACTTCAATTTGATGACTTCCCCTGGTTTTGCTTGAAGAACTTTCGTTGAGAATTGAAGGTTATCTAACGCTTTGATGGATATCTCTCTAGCATTGCCGAGTTTGGTTTGCCATCGATTGGGGATCTTTTTGGTCAACCAATCCAGGTCTTTGGTCATCGGATGCGGTAGCTTTTTCGATGAACGCGGGGGCAACGAAAGTTGTTCCGATTCCCATGGCTTGTCCATGGTATTGATGGTTGCAAACAATTCGCAAGGCTTCGATGTGCCGATATTGAGCCAAAGATGCAACTGACTGCAGAGTTGCAGTTCAGGGATCTCCAAGAAGAGGCTTTTGCCATCCTCCGCGATGATGATTGAGCGAATGTCCAGCACGTCGTGGCCCATAGCTCCTTCGTGTTGTACGGAGTACTCTCTTGACCCGTAGCCAGGGGAGTAGCGGTAGTTCCAGCACTGCGCGAATTGTTTGGTAAGGTCTTTTGCGACCTGTCGCTCCACAGGTGCAGAGAAGTCAACACGAATCCCATTTTCATGGGGGTGAAAGCCGGTTGGCAAAATCGCTCCCGAGCCGGTATATCTCAAGCGTTGGAAACATCCGGCTTCGGATGTATACGAGCCCCAACCATGCATTCCGGTCACGTAGATCCAGCCGTCTTGCGGACGCACCCGAGCGCGGTGCGTGCCGGATCGGAAGTCACCTGGAAGTGGGCTGAATGCACCTTGCCACTGCCCCGCGACTTGATCGCGGAGTAACAGATGCATCGTCCCTGTCCCGAAGGAAGTGTGCACGATTTGACCGTCGAGTGGTCCGAGAGTTGAACTGTGCACTTGAAGCTGCCCGCCCGAGGAGTTATCGATTCCTCGGGGTAGGTACACCAGTGGCAAGTTGATCGATTGGTTTGGGCGCGGGCCTCGATATCCGTAGAACGGCGGTGGGTTGGTTTCGTATCGCTCTGCGGCAGTTGCGTTTGGTTTGGGTGTTACCAGGCAGATCATCGAAGTCGGGGTCCATTCTCCTTCCGAACAAGGGACAGTCAGTGACCCATCATCCAGCAGGCCCATTCCGTCCGGATTTCGGAATCCAGTTGCGATAATGGTGGCTTGTTGACCGTCCGGGCTAATCCTTACCAAGCCTTCGTTACCGGAGGCAAAGTAGAAGTAGCCATCGCTGTCTCGCTCAAGTCCGCACAGGTAGTCGTGTCCGGAGGGGGACGTTGTGTAGGCTTTGGAGAAACATTCGTAGAAGTCGATTTCTTCATCGCCATCTAAGTCATGGAGGCTTGAGATTTGGTTTCGTCCTAGTGTGTAGATTTTGTCATCGTGGACAACGACGCCGAGCAAGTGGTGCATGCCTGCGGCGATTCGTTTCCAGGTTGCGGTATCGGTATCGAGACCGCCAACGATCCAGACATCACCTTGCATGGTGCCGATGACGGCTCGTCCATCGCTGAGGAACGCGTGGGCTCCTCCTGTGATGAGAGTGTTCCAAGGGTTGTCCGTGGGAAGTTCAATCGAATCAACAACATAGCCCGAACCCGTGCCCAATCGGATGGGTGTGTTGAATGTTTCAGGCCATTGGCGTTTGCCGCCAAGCAGTACATCTTTTTTGGGATGTCCATCTGCAGGTGCGATATTTCGAGTCCACTTGCCGTCGGCAGTGGCGGTCAATGAGTCGAGGTAAGTGGTGCCATCCACATCGATAGCGAAGACCACTTCGCGGCCACTTCGGTACAACCCTTTGTAACGAATTGATTTTTTATTTGGGAGAAGTTCGATTGCGCTCGCGGCCCAACTTCCTAAAGGAACTTTTTCGCCATCGACTCGGAAGCCATCGATGTAACCGTGCCGGACATCGGTGAAGCGGACGAAGTTGTTCCCTGACCATCCGACTTCATAGGCGAGCGTGTCGATATTGTAACAAGCGGATAGGTTATCGTTCAGTCGTATTGCAACGGCACGTGGAACCGGTTTGGCTTCGCCGACCAAGACGTTGCTTTGCATGGAGCCGAGGTCGACTTGGTTCCATTCGTTACCTTTCCAAGTTTCTTCGTTTTGATTACCCCAGTGCCCGAACTTACCTCCGTCGAGGCCAGGAAAGGGTTCGACCCAGGTAGGCCGGGGTGATTTTGATGCAAAGTGCATCGCTTGTTTTGCGTAAAAATCGTACAGTCGATCTCGGTTGACTGCAGCGGTGTGGTTTGGATAGTTCTCGGGGTATAGCGGAGGGGTCTTCCAATCGAATTTGGTTGGTTCGTGTGTGGTTGCTGCGCGGACTTGAGCTTCGATACTTTTCAAATCGAGCGATTCGGTACCGAGGCTTTTGAGGAACTTGATCAAGTCGACTTGTTGGCCGAGGGGTAGAGAGTCGAAGAGTCCAGCGGGCATTAGGGAAGCGCTGGGGACGATCTGTTCGATGTCTTCGCGTGGGATGGGTCGTTTTTTGCGTGTCGCTGGATCGATGAAGACAATGGTTTTGGCTGATGCATCCGAAGGGTCGTTGGCTGGTTTGGTGGGGTCAAACTCGTTAGGGTTTGGAGAGTTGTTTTCGATGTAACCGGTAAGGACTTCGCCATCGGAAGTTTGGATTTTGTAGGTGCGAAACAGCGGATCTACCGTACGGTTCGGCCAAAGTAAGCTTTCGGTGATTTCTTCGATGGAGCGAAGTTTGCCGATGGTCGTCAGTTCAGGACCGATGTTGCCACCGGCCGAGCCGATACGGTGGCAGGAGAAGCACGCGAGGTTCGCGCGCGTGAAGACTTGCAAGCCACGGTTTGCATCTCCGTGAAAAGTGGCTTCGCGAGCTAGTGTCTCGGCGGTCTCTTTGGAGTACGGCGCATCGGTGGGGCCGGAAGATGAATCTGAAGAAGATACCGCGTTGTTTGTAGGGGGGGCGACGGGTGCTTGGGCACGAAGCGTTTCGTGGGTGGCTAGGAGCAGGAAAGGAAGGAGCAGGAAAGGAAGGAGCAGAAAAGGGGCGAAGGAGGCCAGGACTGCCAAGTAGGGCCGAGAGAGTGTTGCTAGCATTTGGAGAGATACCCGTATGAAAATCGAACGAGTTGTTGGATGGGTTGGCATGGGAGGGACGAAAAACGAGAATGGGCGACGATCGAGGTTGAATAGATTGTAATAGATTTTGGTGGCATCACATGGCTTGCATTCTTTTTCGCGTTCAGTTGGTAGGATGGATTTTGGTGTCGGGTGGACTGAGTGTGGGGTGGGTGTCTGCTCAGGAGGTGGGTCGGGATCCGGACGAGGTTGTTCAGCGAGAGGAGTTTCCGAGGGAGTTAGAGGGGGTTCCCAGGGCGTTGGATCCTGTAGCAGCGGAGTCTGCGAAACGAGGGAAGGAGCGAGGGGCGAGGAAGGAGGTGGATGGGGGAGCGGTTGGGAGTCGAGCGAGTGCGGAGGAGTTAACGGAGTTGAGTGATTGGGTGCGCTGGTTGTGTTTAATGAATTTGCCGCCGGATGTAGAGGATACACGACGGTGGGGCAAGCAGCGGCAGGTGTATGACGGTTTTGATTTGAAGCTTGATGGGTGGCGGGTAGAT
>JBIJCS010000287.1:0-6445 GCA_044344575.1 Pirellula sp.
CAAAACCATTTGAATTGCTGTTCTGGATTGAATCGTTGTAGGAGGATATCAGAGGGTTGAGATTTCCAAATACTCCGACTTGCCAAACCGAATACACGCCATTGCCCGTGGTTCCGTCGAGATTCTGGTGACGTACATCGACAAGGCTCATTTTCATCCATCGAGCTAATCCAGAAACACGCCCTTTCGACTCGGTTGCAAGGTTGTAGCGATCGACGGTGGTGCCGAGTCCGGGTGCGGAGACGCCGACATAGGGAAGTTGCTCGGAGAATTGCTGCGGCAAAACGTAGAGTGTTCCGCCGGCCGGAACGCCGGTGAAGTTGTACGCAGAGGACTGGGGCTGGATCGTCGCTGCGGGAGTTCCTGCATAGATCAAAGCATCCGTAGTGGGGTAGTTGACAACGCTGGCTCCTGTTCCGCTAGAGAGCTGGAGTTTCCAATCGGAATCAACCCGAGAGGCTTCGATGTCGATGTGGCTGTTCGTCAGGAAGGTACCCAAGTCGGCGGCCATCAGTTTTCTAGCTTCGACCTGTTCAAATCGGAGTAGACGATTAGTCTTTGCCCGTTTTGTGTGGGGGCGATCATGTGAGTTATTCTTTGCGGTGTTCTTCGCTTTTCGATTCATTTCATGTGCCCGATACGGGATGGAGGTAAAGGAATTTGACGATTGGCCATAAATGCAATAGATAACTAAAAAATAGCATGTAGCAATTGCAAATGATATGCATAAGCATAGGCGCGGTGACTGGCGTGGTCAAGCGGACGCTTTGCGCACAGGATTGGCGGACGCTTCGATGAGGGAGTGCACAGAGACACAGGAAGGGGTTGGAGCAAAATACCGGATCGGAGAGCGATCCACTAAAAGCGATCCACTAAAAGAGAACAAGCACTCTTTGGGGAAAGAGTGCTTGTTAAGATTTTTTTGCCGAGTCTTTTTTCAGATCGGAATCGATGAACACGCAGACTTTGGGGATGCCCAGGTAAATCTGCTGTTTGCGTCGGGAGTTTAGGTGGCTTCTGCAACGCTGGAGGACTCTGGGGAGCCATCTCGCTGTACGCCTTTGAACTCCAGTCGCGTGACTTTACCGGTGTCATCTTTGAAGGCATCGATATGGATCGTGTTCTTTCCTTCGAAGCTTCCTCGCAGAAGTTCTTCGGAGAGAGGGTCTTCGATGCGTTGTTCGATGGCACGGCGCAGTGGTCGAGCACCGTAGTCGAGGTTCGATCCTTGTTTGATGATGAACTCTTTGGCTTCATCGGTCAGTTCGATTTCGAAACCGCGTTCGCGAAGTCGATCGCGTACCTTGGCCAATTCGTAATCGATAACCTTCTTCAGATCCTCGTTGTTGAGGTGTCGGAAGATGATGACATCGTCGAGTCGGTTGAGGAACTCGGGTCGGAAGACGCGTTCGATTTGGTCCATCACGCGAGCCTTCATGCTATCGTACGAAGCGTCATCGGATGGTTTTTGGAATCCGAAGGCTTGCTCGTTCTTGATTGCCTCTGCGCCTGCGTTGGTGGTCAAGATGAGGATCGTGTTACGGAAGTCGATATTCCGGCCGAACGAGTCGGTCAGACGACCTTCTTCCATCACTTGCAATAGCATGTTGAAGACATCTGGGTGGGCCTTTTCGATTTCATCGAGCAGGACAACGGAGTATGGACGACGACGGATTTTCTCGGTCAATTGTCCACCTTCTTCGTAGCCGACGTAGCCTGGAGGGGCCCCGATGAGTCGGCTTACGTTGTGTTTCTCCATGTACTCACTCATGTCGATGTGAACGAGTGCATCGGAGTCACCGAAGAGGCTTTCTGCGAGTGCTTTGGCCAACAACGTTTTACCGACACCGGTGGGACCTGCGAAGACGAAGCAACCGGTAGGTCGTTTCGGATCTTTCAGGCCGCTACGGCTTCGTCGTACAGCGCGAGCGACCGCCGCGACCGCTTGTTCTTGGCTGACGACGCGTTTGTGAAGCTCGGATTCCATGTTCATCAACCGCAGCGAGTCTTCTGTCGAGAGGCGGGTCAATGGGATTCCCGTCATCTTGGAGACGACTTCTGCGATGACTTCTTCATCGACTAAACCGTCGGCTTCGCGGCTCTTCTCACGCCATTCGCGTGTGATTTGTTCTTTCTTGCGCCGAAGCTTATCTGCTTGATCTCTCAGAGCAGCTGCCTTTTCGAAGTCTTGGTTTGCAACGGCTTCTTCCTTCTCTTTGTTGAGCCGTTCGACGTCTTCGTCGATGTCCTTCAGATCGGGTGGCTTGGACATCGTGCGAAGTCGCACGCGTGCACCGGCTTCGTCGATCACATCGATGGCTTTATCTGGCAAGCAGCGTGCGGTGATGTATCGCTCGCTCATCTCGACAGCAGCTACGATTGCATCGTCGGTGATTTGTACACGGTGGTGTTCTTCGTAGCGTTCCTTAAGACCTTTGAGGATCTCGATCGTTTCGTTCTTGGAAGTCGGTTCCACGACGATTTCTTGGAAACGCCGAGCGAGCGCATTGTCCTTTTCGATGTACTTGCGGTACTCATCGAGGGTCGTCGCGCCGATGCATTGGATTTCGCCACGAGCCAAAGCTGGCTTGAGCACATTTGCAGCGTCGATCGCACCTTCGGCACCGCCGGCTCCGACGAGGGTATGCAGTTCGTCGATGAACAAGATGGTATTCCGCGCACGTCGCACTTCGTTCATGACCGCTTTGATGCGTTCTTCGAATTGACCGCGATATTTCGTTCCAGCGACCATCATCGCCAAATCGAGGACAACGATACGCTTTTCAGCAAGGATTTCCGGCACGTCACCGTTGACGACCTTCTGTGCGAATCCTTCGATGATCGCTGTTTTCCCAACCCCAGCTTCACCCAGTAGCACTGGATTGTTCTTGGTCCGTCGGCAGAGGATTTGCGTAGCGCGCTCGATTTCCCGTTCGCGGCCAATCACCGGATCGAGCTTTCCTTGGCGAGCAAGTTCGGTTAGATCGCGGCCGAAACTATCGAGTGCAGGTGTCTTGCTCTTGCTGCTCTTGCCGCTACCGGTCGATTCGCTGCTTGATCCCCCGGAGTTGCTCGATTCGCGTCCGCCGCGTTCCCCGTCGCTGGATTCAATTCCATGGCCGAGCAAATTAAGAACTTCTTCACGAACATCTTCGAGTTTCAACCCCAAGTTCATGAGAACTTGCGCTGCTACGCCGTCTTGTTCGCGCAGCAACCCCAAGAGGATGTGCTCCGTGCCGACGTAGTTATGGTTCAGGTTGCGGGCTTCTTCCATCGAGTATTCGATGACTTTGCGTGCGCGCGGTGTCTGAGGAAGCTTTCCGATGGTTACCATTTCTGGACCACTCTGAACGAGCTTCTCTACCTCAAGGCGGATCTTGCGCAAATCCACGTCGAGATTCTTCAGCACATTGGAAGCAACGCCACTGCCTTCTTTGACCAATCCAAGCAGAATATGTTCGGTACCGACATACTCGTGGTTGAAACGCTGGGCCTCTTGGTTCGCTAACTGCATCACCTTGCGGGCTCGATCTGTAAATCTCTCGTACATGGCTTTCCTTCCTAAAAAGGTATGGTGAACTAGTCAGCCAACCGTCCTGAACGCAAGTGTTCAGGATCTCACTTTGGACTCAAAGCGTCGCAGCGCAATTTCCATTGCAGTTCGACGCTCCTAACCCGTCTTGTCAACAAACCAACGCGTTACCTACCGTGCAAACACCGTACCAAATGCCATTGGTTCTCTTGTGGCATGGAGAAGTCCTTTCGACTGCCTCCAAAGCTTGAGAGAACCACGTTCGGTACGTCGCTTGCGCCGTGGCGTCGAATTATAGGACAATGCCCGATCTAGCAAACGGGATGCAGGGGCTTAATCACGAAGATTCCGTGCGGCTTCTGATTTTTCGTTCGATGGCATTTCTTCGTTCTTGGTGCAATTCTTCGTACCAGGCTACGGAGCGTTCGAGTCGAAGTAGGTATTCCACTAATTCGATCGCCAAATCCAATCGATCGGTGCGCCGGTAGATTGTGGCTAGAAGCAGCGCTGCCTCGATGTCTAGGTCATCGTCGGAAACTTCATTTGGCTTGGAAAATGGGGTTAAAATGGACTCGGCCTCAAAATAATTTTCCTGGAGGTAGTTTTCTTGGGCTTTGAAAAATTCCTCCGGAGGACATCCCCGGACGGCTTTACGGGTATTTCCCAAGCTTTGAACCGCATGTAGTACGACGGTTGTTAGGATGGCGCAAAAAATCACTCCCCAAAGGACTCTTTGTTCCCATACCCCGAGAAGAGCTGGCCAGAGAAATGTTGAGAGCCAAGCGAGAGAAAGGAGCGTCGAAAATGTCCACGCGATGAGCATGCCACGAAAACTGCCATGTTGCCAGCCTTCTCGCCAGCCGGGCCAGCAATTGATCGCAAATCGCAATCCGGCATGTACGGCTTGGTTCATGGAATTCTCAAAATCGCTTCTTGGCTCAATTAGGGTTTCTGTTTCCCAGTGTCTACGGTTCGCCCCAGATTGGGTTGCTCACGGTTATTGATCGTTGGAGTCTGCCAAAAAGGCAGGCTCGCAAGGATTCAGAGAGGGTTAGGAAATACCAAAATCCGACCGTCGGTGACAAGAGCACGACGGAGGGGGGGCGGCCTGAGCAGATATTGCTTGCGGATGAATTTTTGGCGATTTTTGGCTTGGTTGGTTCTGGTGCATTGGAGATTGCCGTAGACATCGTTCGGTAAACCTAGGAATATCGCCGCACCTAAAGAAAGGGACTTCTGATAATGCAACACGATCGACAACCTGCTGCAGCGAAGCTTGCTGCAATGCTACTTGGTACCACAAGCCTCTTTTTCAATGCTGGTTGTGCGGGGACAAGTTGCGCGCAACCACAGTACCCCTCGGGATATCCGCAGTACCCGGCTTACCCTGCTTATCCTCAGCCTTATCCCTCTGCTTCTGCAACACCGGCGATGCCTGGTGGTCAGATGGCACCGGCGAACGGGGCGATGCCGCCGGTTGGTGGTTATGCGCCACCGGGTGGATATGTTCAGCCCGGTGCGGTTCAGCCTGGAATGGCTCAACCACCGATGATTGGCCAACCACCTGTTTATGGTCAGCCTATTCCTGGTTCGACTTCAGCGGGATATCCGCCTGGGTACGCGCAGCCGATGCTGGGCCGTTAACGCAACTCGAAAGGCATCGGTTGCCTCTTGAAACCGCATTATCGATTCGAAAACGCGGATGTTGTGCGTACATTGAGCAAGAGGTTAGCACTACTTATGAACGTTGCTTTACTTCTTTTTGCCGAGTGCTTGGGATAGAAATTGATCGACTGGGCCGATCGATTTTTGGCAAGCTTGATCGAACGGTGTGCCGGCTTGGATCGCGCGCATCAACGCATCGTATTGTTTCCGCATCGAGGAACTTTGCATGGTGCGGACCAAGGCGAATCCGACGATGCCTTCTTCTTCTTCGTTCATCTTCCCTTCCGTTAGTGGTTTCACATCTTTGAGGTCTCCAACGACTTTAGGAAGTTGAGCGAGCCAGGGTTTAACGCGCTGATCATTTTGACCTGCGGTGGCGGCGAGTGCTGCTCGTCCGGAGCCTTCGGCAAACCAGCGTGGAACACCGTCGTGCGAAGCCATCCACAGGCTGGTTAGTTGTTGCACGAGAGCGGTTTCATCGAGCTTTGGGTTCGAGGATTCGGGGATGATCGCGACGTAGACATCGACAACATCTTTGCGCCAGTGAGAGGTCCATTCTTGAGGAAGCGATCTTCCTTCGATCATTTTGCCGAGTTCGCTATAGTTGTAGCGCGATTTCAGTGCGTAGATCGTAACGCCACCTTTGACCAAGGGTTCTTTGGGGGAGAGTTTGAGTTGTTTGCGCACGGTTTTGATTGCGGACTCGGCGCTTTGCAAGGTTCGTTCAATGGTCGATTTGCCGACGTTTCCAAGGACATGAACTTCGTCGCTATTGGCTTCTTCTGCTGGAGCATTTGGCGACATGACTTTCCATCGCGACCGGGCTCGGTCCATTCTCTTTTCCATCAGCTCGGTGTGGGAAGCTTTGTTGGCCCATGATTTCATGATGACGCTTTCGAGTTGCCCGTCGCGATTTTCGCCATCGAACGTGGCCCCTTCGTCGATCCATTTGGTGATTTTCTCGATCTCCTCGGGTTTCAGAGCAGGTCGTCCACCGGCTGGCATTCGCTGTCCTGCTTCGCCGAGTAGTTTCATGACGAGCAAGCTACCTTTTCCATCCTTAGGAGTCAGGGCAGCACCGGACATGCCACCGCGAAGGAGGCCAGCGAAGTTAGTAAAATTCAGGCCACCGGAGGGACGGTTTCCGCCGTAGTGGCAACCGTTGCAATTGGCGACGAGGATGGGGGCGATATCGTTGGCGAAGCTGATGGTTTCTTTGCCGGTGCGTTCCATGACTTCGACGGGTTT
>JBIJCS010000288.1:0-6433 GCA_044344575.1 Pirellula sp.
GTCGTGCGATAGGCATCAAAACCACCTTGATCCATCCACAAAACCACAGGTGTTCCAATTCGATACAACTGCCCACACACCATGATCTCATCCCCATGACGCTTCTGAAATCCTAACTTAGGAGTTGTCGCATCCAACAACTCCTGACCTCCAACCCATCCGCTCCCCAATACAAAACACACCTGCATGAAAATAACGCACAACCACCTAGATACACCTTTCATCGATCCACCCACCTCCCGCTATCTCATTCAATAACGCTGCGAACCTACTTGAATAACGCTGCCGGATCCGAACGCCAAAGCTTCCGCACCGCCAAGATGCCACTTAACCCACTCATCAATAGGGTCAATGTCGCCACAAGCAACACACGGCTCGTGTCCAAACGCATCACCAAACCCGTCCAATCCGATAACCATTGATACAATAACCAACTGACAATCCAACCAGGGATAAAACCCAACAAACATAGATAGAACGCTTGAGACAAGACGAAACGCAAAAAGTATCCCGCTCCATATCCCATCGCTTTCAACGTCGCATACTCCGCCATGTGATCTTGTATGTCAGTGTACAAAATCTGATAACAAATGATCACCCCAATCAACATCCCCATCACCGTGCCTATCGAAAAGATCACTCCAATCGGCGTGTTCCTTGCCCAAAAACCAATCTCACGTTGCACCAACGACTGCTTGCTAAACACCTCAACTCCACTCCCCAACCTCTCTCGCAACTCCCTCGCTACCTCCTCATGAGACTCTCCACGCCGAACGCGAATCAACCCTAAATCAACCGCAGATAAAGGAGGTCGACTCCCCCCTAACGCCGTCGTATCCACGGCACGAGTCGGGAAAAAATACTCAACCCCAACGTCGCTCACCAACAACGTGCCGTCATAAACAAAATCAGTTCCTATCCGAACCCAATCCCTCACCTGCACCCGCTTGCCCGATAACTCAACCTCCTGCTCTCGCAACATCTCTAAAGACTTCTTTTCGAACCCATAAGCCTCCTTGCTACGCCGATCTACCAACGCCATCGATGCATCGCTGAGACCCTCAAGCTTATCGTTCATCCCCTGATCCAAAAACGGCTTGGAATCCCTCGGAAATCCAATCACACGTATCGATCGCGACACATGCCCAATCACCCTCGCTTGAGCTAACGATCGATCGATGTACATCGGTATCGCTGCCTCCACCCCAGCTACCCCCTTCGCCCGATCCATAAGCCCATACTCAAATCGCTGTTCGCTCGGAACCGTATACCTCGCAGGTGATAACACTACCAAATCCGCATCCAGCAACCGTAATACCTCCACCGCACTGTCAAACAAGCCATTGAGAAAACCAATCTGACTAAACATCAACACAACCGCAAAGCCAATACCCAAAGCACTGAGCACAAGCCTGCCAAGATGATGCGTGACGTTCAACCAAGCCAATGGTGTACGCATGACTTAAAACAACGAAGCCGGTTCGGCCTTCCAAAGCTTCAACATCGCCATCCCCCCCGAAAGCGTACACATCAATAACGCCAATCCCAATACCCCAAGACTTCGCTCCCATGTCATCGACGTAGGAATCTTCGATAAACTCGCCGTGATCTGATAAAGCAACATCGCGACTCCCAACGCAGGCAAATAACTCAACAACGCTAACAACCACGACTGCACAATCACAATCCTCGCTAACGCAAACTGACTATATCCCATCGCCTTCAAAGTCGCATACTCCGAAAGCCGATTCGCGACGTCATTCGCCAAAATCATGTAAACAATCGCTGCGCCAATAATAAAGGAAAGCACCACTCCCATCGTAAAAATCATCCCGATCGGCGTCTCTCGCAACCAACGCGTCCGCTCCCAACGCAACTGCTCTTCCATCGTCAAAATCTCCAACTCCTGCATCCCGCGAACGTCCCTCTCCCGCAACCATCGCACAAGCTCCAACTTGGCCTGCTCCGCACTCACCCCAGGCTTGAGCCGTACCAATCCCAACGAAGCCCGCTGACGTGTATCAACTCCACTGCGATAGGAATAGCCAACGTCACTCAATAACACCGCACCATTGGTCGCTAAGCCAGTCCCCAGCTGAAAATGACCCTCAATCAACGTCGATCGATTCCCCAACTCCACCCTCTGCCCAATGTCTTGATCCGAGAATACCCTGCAATCCCTCGGTCCATACTCCGCCCGCGTCGCCCGATCGACCAACAATGCATCCGGACTCTTCAACTTGTCCAACTGCCCAAGAATCTCCGGAACCGCCAATACACAATGATCAACCTCCACCCCCATCATCCCCACCGTGCGAAACGAACCATCCGGAGGCGCATCGCTGCATCCTTGCGGACGAGCCCCATTTTGCCATCGCATCAACATGATAAAAAATGGATCCACTCGCTCCACCATCGGATGCGATTGCACCAACCGCATCCAACCCCGATCAATCGTCCTTGGCTCATACAAATGGACGTAATCCGGAGACCGCATCACCAAATCCCCCTCCATCTTCCCCAACACGATGTTCGCTGTGTTGCCAACCGCACCGCGAAATCCCAACTGCATAAAAATCAATAACAGCGCAAATGAAACCCCCAATACACACGCAAACGTACGCGCCGGTTGCGAAATCAGATTCAATAAAGCAACCGGCGTCCTGCGCATCCCTCGCACCATCAAGAACTCCCTCTAAGCGGAAAACACTACTTACCTGCCACCTCCAACGTCCGGTATTCCCAATCCTTCACCAATACCTTCGACTGAAATACACAATATCCCAAAGGCCGGGAACGCATCACCTCCGCTCGAACCGAAAACTTTCGATTCCCTCGCGGCACTTCCAAAATCTGCTCTTCATCCAACCAAACCGTGATGTTCTGAGCATCAACCCGTACCCGAAAACGATACCACTGCTCATTCTTGAAGTTCCGATAACTCGCAGTCTCATTCTCACTCGCATCGTTCCCGTCAATACTGCTAATCCCCACCAACCCTCCTCCCCATCCACCTGCAATCAATGAACAATGCTCCTTGCCAACCGGAAAGGTAACTCCCGCAAAAAAGTCTGATCCATCCACCCGCTGCGCTGACCAACGCATCTCAAAGCTCTCCGTCGGAAAATCCTTCCCTAACCTCGTCACCCCAGTCAACGGCTCCCCTCGCTCCATCGTCAAAACCCCATCCTCAATCTTCACCCCTCCCTCTCCCCCAAAATTCGTGCTCTCCCACCCATCAAGCCCCTTCTGAGGCAACAACTTCTTCCACTGAACCTTGCTCGAATCACCCTCCTTCACTGCCCCCTCTTGCGCCGCCGCCCAAGCAAGCCCCACGAAAACATAACCCACAACCAATGCGAATCCCAACAAAGGCTTTTTCCAACGTTGCATGGCACAAGTCCTACCCTATAGGTCCAGAGAAATCGTAGCTGTGGGAATCCCACACATCGAAATCTAGTTGCAGAACATCGATTCTTCAAGATCCCGAAGCCACCAGACTACTCGCTGGGATTCCACTCAGGAAACTTCTCTAACTGCTGCTTCAACGCAGCCCTCGCTCGATTCAACCGCGATCGAACCGTCCCGATGGAAATATTCAAAGCCTCTGCAATGTCCTCATACGACAAATCTTCCATCTCTCGCAAAACCAAAATAGAACGATGGTCCTCCGATAACACCGCCAAGGCTCGATGCACCAACTGGATGTCCTCTGTACGCGTCATCCGCGTATCCGGCGTGTCACCCTCAAAAGCCGGGTCCACCCCCGTATTCTCCCTCGCTTGCTCCAACGACTGATGATTCTTGCGCCGACGACGTCGCGCTAACGCGTAATTGAACGCGATCCGATAAAGCCAAGTAAAAAAGCGACTGTTGCGCTGGAACGTATCAAGCTTCAAATACGCTTGGATAAATGCCTCCTGCACCACGTCCTCAGCCTCGTCGGCACTGCCAACAATACTGATCATCGCCGTGTAGAGTCGGTCCTGATATCGGATGACCAACGTCTCAAAGGCTGAGCTTTGTCCGGCCAAGGCCCGCTCAATGAGTTCTTCTTCGTCGTTCACACTAACAGTATCGGAAAAGGAGGAGAGGCTAAGCTCGGACAAGTCACACAGGCCCGACCACGAAAATGATGATCATATTTTTCGTTTCGTGGTGAGGAAATCGCCGGATTCATGAAGGATTTTTCAAAAAACCTCTATTCATAACGCAACGCATCGATCGGATCGAGCCGACTGGCTCTCCAAGCTGGGTAGAAACCAAAGCCTACTCCCACACAAGCCGAAAAAATCAAACTGACCAACGCAGCCCACTGATTGACAATAATCGGCCAATCACGCCCAGATGAAAGCGCATTGATCGCCATCGTTAACCCTACCGATCCAAAGATCCCTAAGGTCACCCCAATCGCTCCACCCACCAACGATAAAACCATCGCCTCCACCAAAAACTGCATCAATATGTCCTGCGGCCTCGCACCCACCGCCATACGAATCCCAATCTCTCGCGTCCGCTCCGTCACCGACACCAACATGATGTTCATAATCCCAACACCACCTACCACCAACGAAATCCCCGCAATCGACGCTAACATCGCTGTCAATGTCCCCGTGACAATCCCAAATGCACTCGCAATCTCCGTCGTGTTCGCTACCTCAAAGTCCGGAGGCTGACCCATCGAGATGCGATGCCGATCCATCATCAACGAACGGATCTCTTGCTCCGCTACACCCATCAACTCCGTCGAACGTGCCGACGCCAACGCCACATCCACATTGTTGAAATTCGATCCCTGCAACCGCTTACGCACCGTCGTAAATGGCATCAATACGACGTCGTCTTGATCGTCCCCAACAATGTTCGCTCCCTTACTCGCTAACACTCCAACGATCTCAAACGGGATGTTCTTGATCCGTATCGTCTGCCCAAGCGGATTCGCTGTCTGAAACAACTTCTTCACCACCGTCGCACCCACCACACACACCTTGTTCGAATTGTTGATGTCCCCCTCCGCAAAGAAATTGCCAGATGCCATCTGCCAATTGCGCACCAACAAATAATCTGCACCTACCCCAACCAACTCGCGCGGACGCCAATTGTTGTTCCCACTAATGATCTGACCCGCAGCCCCAACAATCGGACTCGCTGCTAAAACACTCGGACACTCCCTCGATATCGCTTGCACATCCCCCACCGTCAACGAAGGAACCTGACCAGATCTTGCTCCTCGCGCCTGACGACTACCAGGCGATATCACAATCACATTCGTGCCGAGATTCTTGAACTCACCCTGCACCAACTCACTCGCACTCGTACCAATCGATACCATCGCTGTCACCGCAGCAATTCCAATGACGACCCCCAATATCGTCAATCCCGCTCGCATCTTGTTCTTCCCAAGCGCAGCGATTGCTATCCGAAAGATGTTTAAGAGCGACACGCAAGTTCTCGATATAAGGTTTCGTATTTTGCTAACTGATCAGATAACACAAAATGCTCGGCTACCCGACGACGATTCGCTTTCCCCAACCTCTGTAGTGTACCGCGATCGAGCCCAAGGTCGATAACCAATCGTACCCAACCATCCCAATCCTCTCGCTCCACACTCTGCGCCCCTAACCCCTCACCCAAAAGCGCTGAAACCCCCTCGACCCGCATCGTCGCCACCGGTAGCCCTACCGACATCGCCTCCAAAACCACATTGGGCATCCCCTCATAACGAGTCGGTAACAACAACAAATCAGCCCCCCGCATCCGCTCCATAATATCACCACGCTTACCCATGATCTCCACCCGATCTCCATACTCAGAGCCCTCCCGCCATCGCTCCCAAGCACCACGCCACGACCCGTCTCCCACCAATTCCAAACGATATCCAGGCAACGCACCCAAAATCCGCTCCACCTCCCGAAGCAATAGATCAACCCCCTTCTGAACCTCTAACCTCCCGACAAAGATCAACCGACCACCCCCCCCCACTCCCCAATCCTTCTCCCACTCCGGTAACTCAATCCCATTGGGAATCACCAACAACTTCTCCAAAGTCACCCCCTCCGCCCGCGCACTCCAAGCCGCCACCTCCTCGCTCACACACACCACACACCGCGCCGGCCGATGCCAATATCTCCCAAACCACGCACGCCAACGACGCGGCTCTACCACCCTCACACCCGCTACCCAATTCACCCCAGCTCCACCATACACCACCCCCCCCAACACATTCGCATGCCACAAAAAACCCTGCGCTACCTCCGGCCGTCGCTCCGACAATAATCGCTCCAACCCCCGCTTCGCTCGAAACCAATGCCACGGCTTGCTAGCATTCAAAAAGTGAACCTCCAATTCCCCACGACCCACCTCACCACCCAACTCGCTAGCAACCCCCTGCAACCGACGCCACAACAATCCCCTCGCATCACCCTCGCCACTC
>JBIJCS010000289.1:0-6426 GCA_044344575.1 Pirellula sp.
TTGTTCATGCGGGCAGGGATGCCCACACTACTGCAGTTCGTCGTTTGTTCGTGCGGGCAGGGATGCCCACACTACTGTAGTTCGTTGTTTTTTCGTGCGGGCAGGGATGCCCACACTACTGTAGTTCGTTGTTTTTTCGTGCGGGCAGGGATACCCACACTACTGTAGTTCGTCGTTTTTTCGTGCGGGCAGGTATGCCCACACTACTGTAGCTAGTCGTTTGTTCATGCGGGCAGGGATGCGCACACTACTGCAGTTCGTTTTTTGTTCGTGCGGGCAGGGATGCCCACACTACTGTAGTTCGTCGCTTTTTCGTGCGGGCAGGGATGCCCACACTACTGCAGTTCGTTTTTTGTTCGTGCGGGCAGGTATGCCCACACTACTGCAGTTCGTCGTCTGTTCGTGCGGGCAGGATGCCCACACTACTTTAGTTCGTTGTTTTTTCGTGCGGGCAGGGATGCCCACACTACTGTAGTTCGTCGTTTTTTTGTGCGGGCAGGGATGCCCACACTACTGCAGTTCGTCGTCTGTTCGTGCGGGCAGGGATGCCCACACTACTACAGTTCGTTGTTTTTTCGTGCGGGCAGGGATGCGCACACTACCAATGGGCGAAGCATTGTGTAAGAAGGTTGCATGGGAAAACGACGAATGATGGCACGGCTTTGAATCGCTTCGCGGTGCTCTTTAGTGGTTGTGCCTAGGAACTGTCTTGCAAACGTTTCGGAACGAACATGCGAAGTCAAGACAACCGCCTGTGTGTAGCTGCCCTGTGTACTCCCGATAGATCTTTTGCCACGGTGTAGCCGATTCAGGTACCGATTCCATTCCCTCTTGCGATCTTGCTGCCCACTGCGCCTCCTCGACCAACGCATCTACCCTGCGAGCTCTTAAATCTATCCGAACGCGATCGCCTGTCCGTAACTTTGATAACCCACCACCTGCAATCGCCTCCGGCGATGCATTGAGTATCGATGGACTCGCCGATGTACCACTCTGCCGCCCATCCCCCAACGTGGGTAACTCACGCACTCCTCGCTGGATCCAAGCATCCGGAGGCTGCATATTTACCACTTCCCCACTCCCAGGAAATCCAATCGTTCCACATCCTCGAATCACTAACAACGTATTCGGATCAGGTTCGTCTCCAAGCGTATTGATCCGCGCATGGTATTCCTCCGGCCCATCAAACACCACCGCCGTACACTCAAAACAATCTTCACTCCCAGGTTTCGACAAATAACTCGCTCGAAACGTATCACTGATCACACTCGTCTTGATGAGTGCTGCTTCAAATAAATTCCCTCTCAATACCAAAAATCCCGCGTTCGGTTTTAGCGGTGAATCATACGATCGAATGATCTGTCCGTCCGCTCGACGTGCTGATTCTAAATTCTCAGAAATCGTCTTCCCTGTTACCGTCAACAAATCCCCCTGCAACTTTCCATGCTCGAGCAGCTCTCGCATGACGCTCATCAAACCACCCGCTTGATGAAAATCTTCGGCAAGATGTGTACCAGCTGGTTGCAAATTCACCAACAAAGGTATCTCATACCCCGCATCCTCCCAGTCCTGTAAATCCAACTGAACGCCAGCATGCCTCGCGATCGCAATCCAATGGGGTGGGCAATTCGTCGATCCTCCGAGGGCCGTGTTTACCCGAATGGCATTGAGCATCGCTTCGCGAACCAAGATCTTCGAAGGCCGAAGGTCCTCATGAACCATCCCCACGATACGACGGCCAGCAGCATAAGCCATCTGCCCTCGTTCACGATAAGGAGCAGGAATCGCGGCGGAACCAGGCAAAGCCATTCCGACCGCTTCTGCCAAACAATTCATCGATAACGCTGTCCCCATGACGTTGCAATGCCCCGCACTCGGTGCCGAAGCTGCAAGCAGATCCATGAATTTCTTCTGATCAATCTCCCCTGCACTGAGCCTACGTCGCGCTTCCCAAATGATCGAACCCGCACCCGCTAACTCTCCTTCTAAGTAACTGTTAAGCATCGGCCCACCGTTAAAAATCAACGAAGGCAAATCGCTCGTTGCTGCCGCCATCAACGCTGCAGGGGTGGTCTTGTCGCACCCAGTCGTAAATAAAACCCCATCGAGTGGATATCCATGAAGTACTTCCACTAATCCCAGGTAAGCCAAATTGCGATCTAGCGACGCGGTCGGTCGACGTACCGACTCTTGGATCGGATGCATTGGGAAGACCATCGGAACTCCGCCTGCATCTCTAACGCCATCGCAAATCCGCGAAATCAACTGCAAATGTGCCCGGTTGCACGGGGCCAGATCGTTCGCGGACTGCGCGATACCGATGATCGGCCGCCCTGACTGCAACTCATCGAGGGTCATCCCATAGTTGAGAAACCGCTCCAAATACAACG
Source organism: Pirellula sp. (assembly GCA_044344575.1). Classification (GTDB taxonomy): domain Bacteria; phylum Planctomycetota; class Planctomycetia; order Pirellulales; family Pirellulaceae; genus JBKCUI01. Next base: position 2,391 of record JBIJCS010000289.1, read on the forward strand.
CAGTCATCCCCGGATTCGCTGGGTTGTTCCACCAATTCTCCGATCGCAGTTTCAACGTTGTCATCCCATTCACTCCCATTCACTCCGGCCCGTTCCACCTAGCGTTCTCTTCAATCCATTCACAGGATACCGCCTCTCACGAGGATTCCAAAGGCTGATTACTTGGACGCCAAAATTCGTGTACATTAATGAGATCCTCTTTGGCCTGTACTGATAACCCAAGTCAACCTCTACCTAGCCACCCTCGCGCTAGCCCCCGACTGCGTTGTTTCATCCGTGTATTCACTTTCCGCAGCGAATGCTCCCAAGCGTCGGCTTCGATTCTCCTGTGCAACGGTTCAAGATCACCCTATGAAAACAAATCACCTTCAGGATACCACCATCGACTTTGGCTGGCTCATCACCAATCCGGAACGACAACTTTCTTGGTCTCGCAGTGCAGAGAGGGATGAACGAGCGCATGAACGATTGCGTCAATTTATCTACATGCAGATGGCGGCTTCGGATCTTTTGCACGACGACGAAGCGATCGCGCAAGTCGAATTACCCGAGGGACTCCTGGCAAACCTCGAAGAGAAGAATCGATTGCTTGCTGCCATGCAAGCTCCGGTCGACCGACGCGTCGAATCGTACCTTCGCAAGCACTTTTCGGACATTTGTGGTGACGCACCGTTGCGACTCCCGAACGCTTCGCTCGTGCTTAGCCAGCATGGGATGGCAAGAGAGCTAAGCCTTCCTGACCGTGGCGAATTGTTTCAGAACGATCTCGTGAGCTCTTATCGGCTTGCAAATGGTGTTCTACACAATCCAAAAGCCGATCGAAGAACCACTCAAGGTACGTTCCATGTTGCCGAGGGTGGATTGCCGATAGCCGGTGACAAGCGCGCCGTTCCGAAACATGTTTTTGCGAACCTTTTTCGTGCAGCAGTTCGACCTCCGAACAGCTCAATGCAGCTTCCTTTCACCCTTGAGCGTTCCAGCCCTGCTCAGACTTGGGTGTCTCTCTTGATCCGACCAATCGTTCGTCCCGCAGTACCCGGTTATTGCCATGAACAAACGATGGAAATTCGATTCTTTGCACCAGGAGGACTGGTTAGCAACTTAGACTTCGTCGAATCGATCTTCGGTAATGCCGGCGATCCACTTGTCCCGGAAAACGATGCTGCTCTCGACATTGAACGTTGGACTGGTCATACCGGCTGCGTGATTCTCGCACCGCACCTGACGAGTCTGACTAAAAAGGAGTTAGGGTTACCACATTGGGATCAAGCGACCGCGAGGCAACGCAAAGACAGCATGTGCTGGAAAGACCCGAGCGAAAGATACAACGATGGAGTTGCATTTAAAGTCACCAGTCGCACAGACGAGGGGATCATCGTTACTTTGATCGCGGATAACTATTATGGGTATTGCAAGAAAGAAGTAAAAACTCAAATCAGCTATGCCGCGAACCTTTTGGGGAATGTAGAAGAAGAACACGCTGGTGGCACGCTTGCCTTCATCACCCATAATCTCGGCGACGATTTCCAATGGAACTCCCGACGATATAACGGTCGCACCATGGATGACCTTGTCCGCGATTACTCCGAATTCATCGCATGGCAGTCTCAGGGGTATGGTATCGACAAGCTCTTTCCTGCGTTGGTTTACGTTCGCGAGGATGCAAGAGCGAGCATTGCGACGCGGAGTGTGAGTTGGGTTTGCGACGGCGTCGAGCATTCCATCCCGCTAGAGCAAGGGAAAACCTACATTTCCCCAAGCGGTTACAAGGTTAGGATGGAAAAACATCCCTGCGCACCCTCTTGGAGACTCATCGGAACTGCAGGAGACGGGACCGTCTGTCATAAGCCTTGCACCGTCAGTGGCGGGGGCAAAAGCGAAATCAGCAAATCGATCAGCGACTATATGCAAGGTGGCTCGATCTTTGTCTCGGATATCGATTCGGACTTTAAAAAACTCGACGAGATTTTTGAACGCAACTACTCTGATCGATGGCGTGAAGGTGCAAAGGAAAAGCCGGACTACAGCCAACATGAAAGCCGTCCCGTTCTCGACAACCGACGTTCTCTCGGCAGTGTAATCAAACTTCTTACACCCTCTCGGGAGTATACCGATGAGTACAACAAATGGCTTGGTGAAATCGCATCGCATATCTATGCAATTGCGTTCATCATCAAGAGGTTCTACAAACAGGAATGGGGTGGAGACTGGCGCAGTCACTTCAGCGTCGACGTCGTCAACGGGGAACCCGGTCACGAATTGAAGTACAACAATCGTAAGCTCGTCGGAATGTACTTGCGTATCGGTTTGGACGCGACCGGTCGTTGGCGCATGTACAAACTGCGCCAGGACTTTGCCGCTGCAGAAAAAATCCAATTAGAAGACGACATCACCGCAAGTATTGTCGTTCCTGGCCGGGCACTTTGCGAGCCGTACTCCCATCATGCAGAAAGCTTTAAATTCGTCGCAAACTGTGAGTATAGGCTCTTTCAACGCCCCGACGACGCGGTCCATCGCGGACTCGATAAACAAACGGAAGCCGATATTGCGGATGTTGGGAATTTCTTTTGTAACTTCGAACCATTGACCAAAGAGGTGGTCGGAGTAGAACGAGCCGACATTATCGATTTTGAACAATACAGTGCACCGATGCGCGACCGCTTGGAAACATTCCTCGAGGGTAAAGCATCGTACGTCGTCTCCTCCTCCGAGCCTCGTTTGGTCGACGGCAAACCTTCAAAGAACCCTCGGTATCTACAAGACCGTCCGGATCTGATTGCCCCGCAGGATCGTTACATCGCTTACAGGGGAATTCAATTATTCCGAGGAGCAAAATCCCATGCTCCGGTCCCTGTTGCTGTTTCAGCGATTCTTTCCGGTCGGCGTAACAATCCTCCTGATAAGGTGGCGGGCATTCGTTCCTTGGCGGTCTTCAATCCTATTCACTATCAGGAGCTACCTGAACTGATGATGGACTACGTCTGCTCGTTAACCGGCAAGAGTCCATCGACCACCGGAGCTGGCAGTGAAGGAGCTTTGACCAAAGGCCCCTTCAATGCACTGGCGATGGTGCATGACCTGAACGCTTCGCTCATTGGAATGATTCTCACGGGGCTCGGGGGATTCAGCACCGCCGCCGGGCATATCGGTCCAGAGATGGAAGTCGGGCACGACATCAGCATGTTCGTCCCTGAAATCTGGTGTCGGTTGCGTCCCGAAGAACGCGATCCGACCGCAATGATCCGTGATGGCATGCTTGAAAAACTGGAAGACCGAGAACATAACGGGGTCGTCGTACCTGTTAGCCGATTGGGGTATCGCATTACATCCCGTTTCGTTCGCCGCTATTTTGGTCGCGTATTCGATAATCCTTTGAAAGTCTTCGACGAGAAAATCCTGTGTCCTGAAACGCAAGATCTCGACTCGTTTCTCGATGGAGTTCTCTATATTGCAGAGGCTCAGAAACGCGTGGCAGAAATCTATTTTGAGGATGGTTCGATCGAGGCGGCGGTCCCTCCCTTACGTGCACTGCTAGAAATCATGGCCAGTGGAACTTGGAGAGGAAAAACGACCCATGACAATGAGTTTCGTTCGCTCTTCACCAAAGAGTCGCTTCTCGGAAGCGATTGGTACAAGAAGCGGTTGGAGGCGAAACAGCAAGTCGATATTCGGCTTGCTCAGATGAAACTCCAAGCGATCGAGGCCTATTGCTCCGAGCCGACCCACGCTGCAGCCATCGATCGCCTGAACTTGCGCACTCGATTGGATGCAGCAAAGAAAGAATTGAATCGTTGCAAAAGCGCACAATACCTAGCCGACCTCCAGGGCACCTTAGGAGTAGATCCCGCGCTCGTTTCCACCTGATCGAGGATCGTATGCCGAAGTCACTCGCTACTGGCGCGTCGTGGCCGGCGGATTTGCACCAAACTGTGTTGGGTTTTGTGTTGGATTGGTCGTGGGAGTCGCTTGGCTTAAACGTACCTTCAATGCTCCGACGCGTTGGTAGACTTCCGGTTGCGCGGCATTGAGAGCCAAG
>JBIJCS010000290.1:0-6419 GCA_044344575.1 Pirellula sp.
ATGGGTGGTATGCGAGGTGGCACGGTAAGTATTGAGTTACCTGGGAAGTACGAGAAGTGGCCGGTGGAGTTTTGGGGTGAGCCGGGTCAGATTCGTTGGGTGGCGACGGAGGTTCCTGGAAAGATATCCGCGAGTATTCCTGCGGATGCGAAATTGGGGGTGCATTGGGTGCGGTTGATATCGCCTGATGGTGTATCGGCGTTGCAGAGGTTTGTGGTGGGGCAGGAGCCGGAGGTTTTGGAGGTGGAGCCGAACGATGGAACTAGTTCGTCTCAGGTGATTGAGGGGTTGCCGGTATGCATCAATGGGGTGTTGGTCAAGTCGGGGGATGTGGATCATTATCGCGTGGCCTTGATGCCGGGTCAGTTATTGCGAGCGACGCTTGATGCGCAGCGGGTGTTGGGGTCTCCGATGGATGGTTGTTTGGAGTTGGTCGATGAGAGAGGGAATGTTTTAGCGCAGAATCTCGATACGTTGGGATTGGATCCGAGGATTGAGTATCGGGTGGAGCGTCAGGGTGTATACGGCTTGCGAGTGTATGCATTTCCAGAAGCGCCGGATAGCACGATCGGATATGCTGGAGGGGAGAAGTATCAGTATCGACTGCGGTGTGGGGTGGATGGCAAGGACGACTTATTGGAGGGGTTTTCGGAGGGGGCTGTAGCGATTCAGGAGCCGAGTGGACGTGGGGAGCCGTCGCAGGTAGTGAATTCGGGGGGGCCGGAATTTGCTTTTTGGGGTAGTTTCGAAGCGGCTCGGGATGAGGATTTTTTGCAGTGGGAGACCAAGGAGGCTGGGTTTTGGAGGGTGACGGCGAAGGGATTGTCGTTGGGTTCAGGCGTTGAGCCAGTGATTGAGATTTTGGATGGGGAGGGCAAGACGTTAGGCAAGCAGGGGGAGTCGGGTGAGATCAACGATCCGAGTTTAGTGGGTCAGATGAAACAGCCGGGGGTTTATCGGATTGGCGTGAGGGATTTGCATGGACGTTTTGGGCCGCAGTACCGTTATCGGTTAGAGTTAGTAAGGGAGCAAGCGGTAGTGGTTGGGACGGTAGCAAATGACGTGTTGGTTGGGAAATCGGACAAGCCCTTGGAGATAGAGGTAACGTTGGAACGGATGCATGGATGTGTGGAGGAGGCGACGGTACGGTTGGTAGGGTTACCGGCGAGTTTGGTCAGTGATCCGGTGGTTTCGAAGATGAAGGAGGAGAGCGAGAAGAAAGTGGTATTGAAGGTTGTGGGTAGTAGTGGTGAACCGGCTACTGGGGCGATTCAGTGGAGTGGTCCGGTCGGGATTGAGATACAAACATCGGGGCGAGAGGAGAGGCAAACGGTACGAGCGGCGACGACGAAGAAGCCTTGGTTGTGGCTTCGGTTGACACCTTAGTTTCTGTTTTTGCTTGATAGAGCTTTCATGGTTGGTCGGTTTTGGTAGTGAGATGGATGGAATACCGCTACATTCGCGGTTGGTTTTTCGTGTTCTTTAGAAGTCTTGGAAGGTCGAGAGAAGATGTCGCAAAAGTTATCAGGTTGGAAGATTGCAGTGGCGTTGGTGCTTGGTATCTCGAGTTGGTGTTCGGATGCAGTGGTGCATGGGGAGCAGACTGGAGAGGCGAGGAAATTCTTTGCGGCGGATTATCAAAAGAAGGTTGCGGCATTGGTTGGCAAGGACAATGCGGTGTTATGGTCGATTCCTATACGAGACATCCATGACGTGCAGCCGTTGGAAAATGGGAATTGGTTGTTGCAGACGGCATTTACCAATGTGATTGAGGTGGATAGGGAGGGGAAAGAGGTATGGCGATACGAGGCTGGCAAGACTCCGCAGGGGGGGGCGATTGAGATCCATGCGTTTCGGCGATTGGAGAATGGCTTGACGATGATTGCCGAGAGTGGAGCGGCGAGGATTGTGGAGGTAGATCGGGATGGGAAGGTGGTGCATCGCATTGCGTTGAGTGTACCGAATCCGGATGCGCACCGAGACACTCGATTGGTACGACCAACACCGAATGGAAATTATCTTGTTGCCCATGAGGCGTTGGGGTTAGCGCGTGAGTATGATCGCACGGGGAAGATCGTTTGGGAGTACAACGTGGGGTCCAAATTGTATTCGGCGGTTCGATTGAAGAATGGCAATACGTTAATTGGAACTGGGGATGGGCATCGGGTGATTGAGGTCAATGCGGAGAAGGAGATAGTTTGGCAATTGCAAGAGAAGGAGCTTCCTGGGGTGCAGTTGGCTTGGATTACGATGGTGGATCGACTGGATAACGGGAACACGTGGATTGTCAATTGCCATGCGGGCCCGGAGAATCCGCAGGTGCTAGAGGTATCTCCGGCGAAGAAGGTAGTTTGGACGTTAAAAGATTTTGATCGGTTTGGAAATGCGTTACCTGTAGCGGTGCCTATGGGAATCCAGTAACGGCGTGTGTGTCGGGGGGCGGAGTTGGATCCCGGAAATCAAAGGAAGAACCGTTGAAATAATCCTGGATTGGGTTATTCTCACGGTGTTGATACGCCCGACTTGCACGAAGTGTACGACAACATGACGCAATTGCGGATTGTTGTTGCAGTTGGATCGTTCGCTGTGCATGCGATCATACGTTCTTCCTGGTTTTCGTTTGTTTGCAGGCAGGCTCTACAGGGACCGACTAGCAGGAATGCTTGTGCGGTGAAGGCTTCGCGCGCTCTGAGTGTCGGTTACTGATCCTGTGAGGCTTTGTTTAGAAATTGAGGCAGAAGGTGCACCGAACAGTCGCCATCATTGGAATGGGTCGGTCAGGGACTACTTGGATCAGCAAGGTGGTGGATAGTTCGCCGGATGTGTTCTATTTGCATGAGCCTGACTACGTGGTTTCAGTCAATTGTGTACCGTTGGTTGCGGACGTCCAGGACGCAGAGGTGTGGGGTGGGTACCTTCGGGATTACGTTGCTTCGTTCCGCGATATTTGTTCTGCGCGATCGGTTTTGAAGAAGCCGATGTTTCCGAAGAAGTACTTGGAAGGGGTATCGAGTCGATTGGGATTTGCGTTGTTCACTGGTCGTTTGCGAGTTGACCAGATTGTATCTTCGGTAACGGGTGGTAATCCGACGAGGAGTTGGCCGGAATGTGTGGAAAGTGCGAAAGTAATCGCGTGGAAGAGTGTGGAGTTAACGGGGAGCCTAGGAGTACTTTTGAGGGCTGTTCCTGAGCAAAAAGTCATTCACGTGATACGTCATCCTTGTGGTTTTGTTGACTCGTTGATTCGAGGAGAGAGCAAAGGGTTATTGGAGGCGAAAGTGCCAGTAACGGAGGATGCTGGGCTTTTTGATTTCGCGACTCGGACTGGCGTTGCGAGAAAGCTGGGGATTCGGACTTGTGACTGGCCGACATTGAGCAAGGTGGAGCGGATGGCATACTTTTGGCTTTGTATGAATGAGCAGGCTGCGGAGGATGCCGAAGGGATGAGTAATTACATGAGGGTTTACTTTGATGAGTTCTGCAAAAAGCCGGTCGCATTATCGAAGCAGATCTTTGAGTTTTTTGGGCTTGCGTTTACTCAGCAAACGGAGAGTTTCTTGTCGACTTCTTCGGTTGACTCGAAGCGGTCTAATTACTTTTCGGTATCTCGGCAGAGTGAGCAAGTGCCGGGTAGTTGGGTTGGAAGGCTTGCGGCGGACGATGCAAAATTGATTATGAAGATTGCGACTTCGATGCCGAGGATGGCTGCGTTACTGGAGGGGGGCTTCTAGTCCTCAGTTTTGCACGCGGAGACTCAAGCCCGAGATTTCTTTTTTGTTTGATCGCCGTTTGTTGTCGGTCGACATGGTTTACAGAAGATGATCGATCTTTTTCGTGTTTCGTTTCCTACAGAGTTTGACACGGACAATAACTCCGAGTTTTCGACGAGGATTCCCGTCAGGTTTGGTTTTCCGCTTCCTCGTGGTTGGACGTTGGAATTGCTTTCCGGTTATGGGTTGAGCAGTTCTCAGGGGTGGGTGTTGCAATCCGACTATCGGCCGTTGTCGTACTGGCCGGATGGTACGTTGCGATGGGTTGGAGTGGATGTGCTGTTGACTAGGGAGGAGATGCGTGAGGGGTTGAGGTTGCGTGAGGGAATAGCAGGCAGGGAGGTTGAGGGAGCGAGCGTTTGGGGTGGTGTGAGTGTTGAGTCTCAGGGGCTTGTTCTTGGTGGGTGTGGTATTGGTGGTGTTGCTTTACAAGTTCGTGTGCGGGGGCCTTGGGGTGAGTATCAGGGGAGTGGATCGGAATTAGGTTTAGAGTTACGTCATGGGCGGTTGGGTATCGATTTTGCTTCACGTACGACGTTTTCGGTCGGTGGGTTAAGTGGACCGATTGAGTTGAGTATTACGGGGTCACTTTGGCGGGATGGCCGAGTGGATTTATCGGTTTGTATAAGCAATACGAATGTTGCGGAGCATCCGGGTGGGAATTGGGACTTAGGTGCGGGGGGTGCGATTGAGATCGAGGACATGACGCTCGAGCTCAGGCCTTTGGGTCTTGCAGTTGCGGGAGGAGCGAAGGTTGAGCAGTTGGTTGTTTGTGAGGAGTTGGGTGGAGAGTTACGAGTTGCTAAGGAGAACCTTCGTCTGTTTCAGGCTTCTAGTGGCGGGAAGAATTGGAAATCGCGTACGCATATGATTGCAGATGGGACGATCCCATTGCGGTTTAGTGGTTATGATTTGCATGTAGATCAGTTGGAGATTAGGGGGAGTCGAGCGACGCCGTATGTGGGGTTGCGTTATGGGGAAGAGACTTTTGCGGTAGCGATGCGTCGTTTTTGGCAAAATTTTCCTGGGGTGATACGTTGTACATCGCAAGGGATTGAGATGGGCTTTTTTCCGAGGGAGAGTGGGTATCTGCATGAGCTTCAGGGTGGCGAGCAGAAGACCTTTGAATTTGCGCTGTATCAGGGTGGGGTTGTTTTGGAGGACAGGCCGCTGGATGGTTATTTGCGGTTTCCTACACCGGTGATTTCGGAGGCATATTTAGAGAGCGCAGGGGTGGAGTTGGGTGCTGGTAGTGCGTTGTGTTCGATGAGGGGGAAAACGCCAAGCGAGGCAAGTCGGTTGTATGAGGGGTTGGTGCGTCAAGCGATTGAAGGGTCGAATACATTTTTTTCGAAGCGTGAAGTGATCGACGAGTACGGTTGGAGGAATTTTGGAGATGTGTATGCCGATCATGAAGCAGTATTCCACAAGGGGGATACGCCACTGATATCCCATTTGAACAATCAGTACGATTGTGCTTTGGGGTTTGCGATTCAATATTTAAGGACGGGAGACAAGAGATGGTATGAGCAACTGATTGATCTTGCGAATCACGCTTGGGACATCGACACGTACCATACGATGGGGGATAAATCTTCCTACAATCGCGGTTTGTTTTGGCATACTTATCATTATGCGGATGCGAGTACTGGGACGCATCGGGGTTATCCGAAATCGTTGCTTTACGAGGAGGTGATGGTTGATGGCGTTAATTTGGATACATTGGGAGCGACGGGTGAGAAATTAAAGAAGGCGTACGGGAAGGGGGGAGGTCCTGCGGCATCTCACGTGTATTCAATGGGTTGGATGGTGGCTTATTATCTCACTGGAGATGAGCGTTATCGCAAGGCTGTTATCAATTCCGCGGAATATGTGATGGGATTAGAGGATGGTTCCACGACACGCTTTCGTTGGTTATCCAATCGGAGCACGGGTTTTGCTACTTGCAGTTCGATAGGTTATTACGGACCGGGGAGAGCTTCTTCGAATTCGATTCATGCGTTGTTGTCGGGATACGAATTGACGCGGGACGTGAAGTACTTGGACATGGCGGTGTATTTGATGAAACGCTGTGTGCATCCAGAGCAAGACTTGGACAGCATGGACTTATTCAATGCGGAGTTGCGTTGGTTTTACACGATGCATCTTCAAGCGCAGTGTTGGCTGATTGATGTCTTGGGGCAAGTTCCTGGGCAGGAAGCGAATTTACAGTATGCGGTAGCCAGTTTGTTGCATTACGCGCGTTGGATGTTGGAGCATGAGCGACCTATCTTGGATCATCCTGAGCAGTTGCAGTATCCGACGGAGACTTGGGCGGCTCAAGACATACGCAAGTGGCATGTATTAGCGTATGCTTCTCGTTGGTGTAGTACGCGGGAAGAGGGTTCGAAAATGATGGCTAAAGCGGAATGGTTTTATGATTACGTGATGAGGACATTGGATGGATTTGAAACCAAATCGCTATGTCGTCCGGTGGTATTGATGTTGGGGTGTGGGTGGCAGCGAGACGGAATGGTCAGAGACTTTGAGGCGATGTGTCCTAAGCGGATTGAGTTACCGACGGAGTGGGTTTCGCATGCGTTGTTTATACCTCAGCGGGAAGAAGCGATTCGACGGGCGAAGAAGATATTGATGGTGGGTGCTGGGGGG
>JBIJCS010000291.1:0-6409 GCA_044344575.1 Pirellula sp.
CTTCTCTCCTGCAATCCCCTCCGATACCACACCGACGGGGATCACGTTTGTTTCACTCGACCCCTCACTCGAACGACTCTACAACGGCGACGACCCGAAAACACTCTCCGATCTAAAGTCGCTCCAAACACAGCAATCCAAAGTCGCCGACAAAATCCACTTGGTTACCGTCAACCTCCAGCATGGTAGCACTCAAGGTAGCGGTGTAATCATCAACGAAGATGGCTTCATCCTAACCGCCGCACACGTTGCCGGACGACCCAAACAACGCATGACAGTTGTGCTGCATGATGGACGAAGGGTCGAAGGGATCAGCATGGGATTGAATCGTGACTCCGATGCAGGACTCGTACGGATCGTCAAGAATCGAGATAACGGTAAACCTTGGCCCCACGCTGCCCTACCCAATGTCGGTGAACGCATTCGGGAAGGTCAATGGTGTATCGCCGGTGGTCACCCTGGTGGCTGGATTCCTGACCGACCATCGGTCATCCGAGTCGGCCGAATCCTCCGCGTAACAGACACAACGTTGGTCAGCGACTGCTCGCTCATCGGTGGTGACAGCGGTGGCCCCCTATTTGACTTGCAAGGAAAGCTAATCGGTATTCACAGCCGAATAGGAATCGATGTCGATGACAACATGCATGTCCCCATGAACGTCTTCATCGATTCATGGGATCGACTCGCTAAAGGAGAAGTCTGGGGTGTGCTCCCAGGATTCCAGCCCATCATCGGCGTGACCGCTGATCGTGAATCCGATACAAAAAAAGAATGCGTCATCGGAGCTGTCGCCCCCAAAGGCCCCGCTGCTAAAGCCGGAATACTACCAGGGGATCGCATCATTCGATTCAACGGTAATCCCGTCGATAGCTTTGACAAACTCAAAACCGAGGTCAACGCAACGGTCCCAGGTGAACGAGTCAGTGTCGAAGTCCTACGCGACGGAAACACACTGAATCTCAAGCTAACCGTAGGACTCTCGGATGAACCTTAATCTCCTCCAAACCAATCGCCCCGTGATCGTTCACTCCTCCTGAAAACTCATCCGCAACCACTCCTCTGAGCAACCCCTCCTCTGATCGAAGGCCACCCATATGAAAATCGGAATCGAGAAACTCTTTTTGGTCGGTTGCATGGGGTTATGGGGCGGACTGCTAACAGAACGCGATGACAAAGATCCAAATTGCACAAACGGTTTATGTACCCCCCAAAGCTGCGAAGATGGGGAAAGTACCCCCAAAGCCCCTGATCCATTTTTCAATCAACTGATCCAAGACGGAGAACGACTGCGAGGCAAAGAGGCAAGGTTCCTTAACAATCGTCGCCAACAACGCAGCCAATACTCCATCCTTCGCGCCTTCAAAGAAGCCCTCGGAGAGAGTTGGAAATCTACCGTTCAAATTATGGCAGACTCCAAACAAATCGCACTCGGCGTGGTAGCACGAGAGGATGGCTGGGTTGTGACCAAATCCTCCGAAGTCCCCGATGCACCCGTCCAAGTCCGCTTGCACGATGGATCACAACTTCAAGGTGAAGTCAAAATTCGACGCCCCGAACTCGATCTTGCTTTGATCAAAATCGACCGCGGTAACTTGCAAGCGATTCAATGGAATATCGAAAGCAACGTTCCCTTGGGTGGATGGATCGCAAGCGCCGACGCGCGCGCAATCCCTCTTGCCATGGGGGTAGTCAGCGTCAAAAGCCGCACCATACCTAAGTCGGACGCCAAACTCGGAATCAAGCTCTTAACACTCGGCGCTCAACCCCAAGTCGAAAATGTAGTCTTCGGAAGTGGTGCCGATCGAGCCGGGATCCGAGAAGGAGACATCATTCTTCGAATCGAAGACAAGCCGATGGAAAGCGGACAACAGGTCCTCAGCACACTCATGGGAATGCCCGCCGGTAAACGAATCCAAGTCGACGTAGAACGAGACGGGAAAGAACTCGCCTTCCAAGCACAAATGATGGATCTGACCCTCGCGTTGCTCGATCCGACGGAAATGGAAGTCAACGGAAGTGTCTCCGCACGCTCCACCGGCTTCCGAAACGTCATTCAACACGATACAGTACTCGCGCCTCAACATTGTGGAGGTCCATTAATCGATGTCGAAGGTAACGTCGTCGGGCTGAACATCGCCAGAGCAGGGAGAGTCTGCTGTTACGCCCTCCCAGCAAACACCGTCGCGAAAGCAGTTGGCGAAATGCTCGCCACCGCGATGGAAAACGCCACCTCGACGATCCGAGTCGAAACACTCAAGCCCGAATTCACACCAAACTAAACCCCGTGGTTGCTGCATACCGCACCCGTTCGCTTGGACTAGAAATACGATCCTATGGCCGTCAATGACGAGCAACTTATCCGATGGCTTAAACACCCAGACCATCGCATTCGCTCCGCTTCACTCGACCTGCTATCTAGCAGTTACTGCTCTTCCCCACAGATCCTTGAAAATATCCTTGGCGTCTGGAAATCCGAAGGAATCGAAGAGGGCTTCAGAGACTTTCCCCTGATCTCACACCTCTCGATACCAGCCGCCAATATCGGACCGATGATCGACTATGCACAAAGCATGGCCGCCGGCCGAAAACTCACCGACCGAGTCTGTCGATGCGCAGGGAAACTACTCGAAGCGATCTCCGTCGAACGCGCTTCCTCTTTTGCGTCGCACTTAGTGACGATCCGAGAACTAAAGAACCAATCGAAAATATTCTTCCGTGTTCCAATCGCTTCGATGGAACTGCGCGCCTCTGCTCTCGAACGCTCAACCGCTTCCCTGAACCTGGACTTCGAAGATGGCACCCCAGAAGATATTGCAATCGCTCTGGAATCGCTCTGGGAACGTGGCCAAGCCCAACAGTGGATTCAGCAAGGACTCGAAGCGTGGAGAGACTCTTCCGTGGCTTCTGCGACCGCAAGCCCCCTGGCCGTCGCTGTCCTTGAACTGATCTCGCGACATAGCATTCGCGGTTACGAAGACATCCTCGTCGAACTAGTCGATCGCGACGAAGCATCAATCGCAGACTTGGCAACAATCGCACTCGTCCGTGGCCGTAATCCAACAACCCAAACAGTCGTCGCGGAACGCTTCCCAAAAATGGGGAAATCAGGACAACTTCGATCCCTCGACCTCGTAAGACGTATGCGACTTCCCCAATCCTCAGAACTTATTCGGTTTCTTCTACCCCATGGAGTTGATCTCACCGTTCAAAATGGTGCCAGAACTGCAGAAGTCATGCTGTTCGACTTCCTCGCACTCGAAGACTGGCTCGAAGCATTCCTGCTCATCGATGATTCCGCAGTCGATCGACTCGCCTATGCGATCCCCATCGCAATCCCCCTCGCCCAAGAAGTCGTACCAACCGAATGGGGAAGAATCAAACACATCCTACAAATGCGCCTCTCTCGTAGCTTTGAATTGGATGAGTAAACCAAACATGCCCCGTGTACTTCTGGCTATCGAATCTACTTGTGATGAAACCGCCGCTGCACTGATCTCCGAAGATGGCCAAGTCCTAGGTGAATCCATCGCAACCCAAGAGGCTTTCCACCGTGAATTCGATGGCGTCGTCCCAGAAATCGCAGCCCGTGCACACCTCGAACGCATCCTGCCCGTCATCGACACGGCACTTCAGCAAGCCCAAGTCCAACGCGATCAAATCACCGCAATCTCCGTGGCGACCTTCCCCGGTCTTCCAGGCTCGCTTCTCGTCGGCCTCTCAGCAGCAAAAGCCCTCGCGCTGGCATGGCGAAAACCATTGGTTGGAATCAACCACATCCAAGCTCACATCTACGCTTGCGGCATAGGACGTGAATCGATTTATCCTTGCATAGGTTTTGTAGTCAGCGGAGGCCACACCTCACTTTACGCCTGCCAAGACCCCATCACTTGGAATTACCTCGGCGGAACCATCGATGATGCAGCCGGTGAAGCGTTCGACAAAGTCGCTGTCATGCTCGGATTGCCCTTCCCCGGCGGACCCGAACTCTCCCGGTTAGCACAACGCGGAAACCCAAACGCCATTCGATTCCCCAGACCTCTCCTCGACGATTCGCAACGCCTCGACTTTAGTTTCTCCGGCCTGAAAACTGCCGTCCGCTACCGAATCAGTGGGCCACCAACACGCAACAATACGAGTCGCAATAACACCAATCCCAATACCCCCAATCATCGAAATCAAACCAATCTCGATCCATCTCCCCCTCCAAGCCACCCCCTTTCCGAGGACCAACGCGCAGATATCGCCGCGAGCTTCCAACAAGCCGTCGTTGATTGTTTGGTCACCAAAGCGATCCTCGCCACTCAACAGACCGGTATCCAACGTCTATGCATCGGAGGTGGTGTCGCAGCAAACCAATCCTTCCGAAAACAAATGGAACAAGCCTGCCAACAACGAAACATCGATTTGGTCATCGCCAAACCTCAATGGTGCACAGACAACGCCGTAATGGGTGCCCTGGCCTGGGAAAAAATCCGACGCGGCCAATTCGACTCCCTCTCCCTCGACGCTCAACCTGGACTGATCCGCCCCCCAACAAAAAACACACCGTAAGACCCATCGAAAATGGGCAAACCGTCAAGACGCACCCGGAAAAACACTGCAACCAAACCTAAAAATCGCGCGAAATCAACGCGATTCGAGTACACTACCGACAGAGTCCGCGACTCACACAGAACGCGACTCAAACAGAATACGACTCACACAGAACACGACCCATAGAAAGTACACCCACGGAAAGTACGCTGCGGTCGGGAGACATTACAGAGTACGTTACGTTCGGTCGCCAACTGAACGTTCCACGTCCGTCTCCTCCTGTTCACCTACCTCCCTATTGCGTCCAACTCGGATTGGGCGAGTGAAGAACCTCATGAACGCAGTTGCCCCCCCGCCAAGCACCGAAGAAATCGCAAGGGCTCAAGAACTTCGAGACACCTTCGAACAAATTAAGTCGCAGGTCGCACAAGTCATCGTCGGCCAAGAAAATACCGTTGAACAACTACTCATCGCAATGCTTGCAGGTGGCCACTGCTTGCTCGAAGGTGTACCTGGGTTAGCAAAAACGCTCATGGTCCGCTCACTTGCCCAAGCCATGGATTTGGATTTCCATCGCATCCAGTTCACCCCCGACCTCATGCCCGCAGACATCACCGGTACGGATATTATTCAGCAATCCGAATCCGGTGCACGCCAATTGACCTTCGTCAAAGGACCTGTCTTCACCCAAATCCTACTCGCCGACGAAATCAACCGCACCCCGCCGAAAACCCAAGCCGCACTGCTTGAAGCCATGCAAGAGCACGCAGTGACCATCGGCGGAAAAACCTACAAACTCTCCGAACCCTTTTTTGTTCTAGCAACCCAAAACCCAATCGAACAAGAAGGAACCTATCCGCTACCTGAAGCCCAACGCGATCGCTTTCTCTTCCAAACCCTCGTCGACTACCCCAGCCGAGAACAAGAAGGGGATATCATCGAACGAACCACCGGCTCCTTCTCCGGTGAAATCAAACCTGTCGTTACCGGACCTCAAATCCTCGAATACCAACGCATCGTTCGCGTCGTGCCTCTGCCTCCACACGTCAAAGAATACGTCCTAGACTTGGTGCGATCCCTCAGACCCAACGAAGCGGTCGCACCGAAATGGGTCGCCCCCTGGGTACAGTGGGGCCCCGGCCCCCGAGCCTGCCAACAAATTGTCGTGGCAAGCAAAGCCCGCGCACTGCTCAAAGGACGCTTGCACGTGACGACCGACGATATCCAAGCCCTCGCAGCACCAGTTCTGCGCCATCGCATCGTCCCCACATTTGCTGCCCAAGCAGAGGGAATCGATGCCGATGCAATCGTCGCACGACTCCTCGCAGAACTACCCAAACCCCAAGCCAACTCGGCAGCACTGTAAATACAGAAGGCCGCATGACAGAAGGCCGCAATACAGCGGTCCGCCTTTCCCTTCATCCGCGATTGAGCGTAGGCAAACTTGAACCCTTGCCTATAATGCCAATCAGCGTCCGAACGATCTCGGAGCGCTGCGATGGTACCCTCGAATCCTTGGCGAACCAACCGATGTCTACAAACTCCGCCCTACGGAGGCCAGCGCCCGAGCTGCTGGCTCCTGCGGGAAACTGGGAATGCGTTCACGCTGCCGTCGAAAACGGTGCTGATGCCATCTATTTCGGCTTAGAAAGCGGCTTTAACGCCCGTGCCAGAGCCGTCAACTTCTCCCTGGACGAACTCCCTCGCCTCATGGCCCACCTGCATCGTCGAGGCCTATCGGGATTTGTTACCCTCAACACCCTGATCTTCACCGACGAATTACTCAACTTCGAACGCCACGTACGCCACTTGGCAAACAGCGGTGTCGATGCTGTTCTCGTCCAAGACCTCGGTGCAGTGCAATTGATCCACCAAA